>JAIMAL010000017.1 GCA_023511995.1 Burkholderiales bacterium | reverse complement strand
TGGGCTCGTCGCCCGTGCGCGAATCTGCTCGAAACCCGGCTCGCCATCATCGCGCGCCCTAATGACAAATCTGGGTTAAACCCAGATTGGTCATCAGGCCGGCCTGTGGCTTCGATGGGCTTCGGTCAGTCAAATAGCCTCTGCCTCGCTAGGAATCCCGCCTGCGTGGGGTTTCATCCTGTAGGGCGGGCAAAGCGCCTTCGCGGCGCCAGTCGGAAGTTGCTATCATAACCGCTTTCGCATCACCACCCCATCCTCCCGGAACGACTCCGCCGTGGCCGATACACCCTCTTTCGCTTATTCCCTCGACACCCTGAAACAGATCACCGAGGACATCCTGGCCCAGGCGGCCCGCTTGGGCGCCACCGGCTGCGAGGCGGAGGTGAGCCAGGGCATGGGTCAGAACGTCACCGTGCGGCTGGGAGAGGTGGAAACCATCGAGTACAACCGTGACAAGGGCCTTGCGGTCACCGTCTATTTCGGCCACCAGCGGGGACATGCCAGCACCTCCGATCTTTCCCCCCAGGCCATCCGCGACACCGTGGAAAAAGCCGCCACCATCGCCCGCTATACGGCAGAGGACCCCTGTGCGGGCTTGCCCGAGCCGGAACTCCTCGCCCGGGAGATTCCCGATCTCGATCTCTACCACCCCTGGGGCCTTTCCGCCGAGGAGGCGGTGGAGCTCGCCCGCGCCTGTGAGGCGGCGGCGCTGGCGGTGGATCCCCGCATCAACAATTCGGAAGGGGCGACGGTCTCCACCCAGGAGCACGTCTTCGTCTATGGCAACAGCCTGGGCTTCATCGGCGGCTATCCTGCCTCGCGGCACGGCATCTCCTGTGCCGTGATCGCCGAATCGGCCTCCGGCATGCAGCGGGATTACTGGTACAGCACCGCGCGCGACTGGGCCGATCTGGAAGAGGCGGAGGCGGTGGGCCGGCGCGCCGGCGAGCGCACGCTGCGCCGCCTGGATGCGCGCAAGCCCAAGACCTGTGAGGTGCCGGTGATCTTCGAGGCGCCGGTGGCCACCGGTCTCATTGCCAGTTTCGTCTCCGCTGTGTCGGGTGGCAATCTTTATCGCGGCACCTCTTTCCTGCGGGACAGTCTCGGCACCCAGGTGTTCGCCCCCATGGTGCAGATTCTGGAACGGCCCCATCTCAGGAAAGGGCTCGCCAGCGCGCCCTTCGATCACGAAGGGGTGGCCACCCGCGACCGTGAGGTGGTGAAGGATGGCATCGTAGAGGGCTATTTCCTTTCCACCTATTCCGCCTGCAAGCTTAACATGCGTTCCACGGGCAATGCCGGGGGCAATCACAATCTGATCGTCGTCGATACCGGCGTGGATTTCGCCGGACTGCTCCGGCAAATGGGGACGGGCCTGGTGGTCACCGAGCTTCTGGGGCAGGGGGTCAACCCCGTCACCGGGGATTATTCCCGGGGGGCCGCGGGTTTCTGGGTGGAAAACGGCGAAATCAGCCACCCGGTGGAGGAACTCACCGTGGCGGGCAACCTCAAGGACATGTTCAAAGGGATTCTCGCCATCGGCAACGACGTGCTGGTGCGCGGCTCGCGTCAATGCGGCTCCATCCTCATCGACCGCATGACCGTGGCGGGGGAATGAAACGGAACCGCCAGGACGGGAAACAGGCTTACGGAAAACGCCGTGTCCTTCGCGTCCTGCGCGGTGAACGGGTTTTCTGACCAGGGGAGGCAGTCATGGAAAGAAGAAACTTCCTCAAGCACGCGGGCGCAGGGCTCGCAGCCGGACTGGTGGCCACACCGGCCATCGCGGCGACAGAGCCGGAGGTGAAGTGGCGCCTTGCCTCCAGCTTTCCCAAGAGTCTCGACACCATCTACGGCGCCGCCGAGCTGCTGGCCAAACGGGTGGCCGGGCTCACCGGTGGCAGGTTCCAGATCCGGGTCTTCGCCGCCAACGAGCTGGTGCCCGGCCTGCAGGTGCTGGACGAAGTGGGGCGCGGCACGGTCGAGTGCGGTCACACCGCAAGTTATTACTACGTGGGCAAGAACAAGGCCTTCGCCTTCGATACCGCCGTGCCCTTCGGCCTCACCGCGCGCCAGCAGAATGCCTGGCTCTACTATGGCGGAGGGCTTGCGCTTCTGCGGGACCTCTTCCGCCAGTATGGCGTGATCAACTTCCCTGGTGGCAATACCGGCGCCCAGATGGCGGGTTGGTTTCGCAAGGAAATCCGCTCCGTGGCGGACCTCAAGGGCCTGAAGATGCGCATTCCCGGCATTGGCGGCGAGATCATGGCGCGGCTGGGCGTGGTGCCACAGACCCTGGCCGGCCCCGACATTTACCCCGCGCTGGAAAAGGGAACCATCGACGCCGCCGAATGGGTGGGCCCCTACGATGACGAGAAACTGGGCTTTTACAAGGTGGCCAAACACTACTACTACCCCGGCTGGTGGGAAGGGGGCCCGAACCTCTCCTTCATCGTCAACCTCCGGGAATGGGAGAAACTGCCGGCGGTCTACCGCGAAGCCTTCGAGGTGGCCGCTGCGGAAGCCAATCTGCACATGCTGGCGGAATACGATGCGAAAAACCCGGCTGCCCTGGCGCGGCTGATCAAGCAGGGGGCGAGGCTCCATCCCTTCCCCAAGGACGTGATGGGCGCAGCCTACGCCGCCGCCAACGACATCTTTGCCGAAGAGGCGGGGCGCAATCCCGTCTTCCGGCGTATTTTCGACTCCTGGAACCGCTTCCGTCTCGACGTCTTCCAGTGGTTCCGTGTCGCCGAGCTCAACTACGCCAACTTCGTCTTCGCCACCGCCAAATAGGGCCTATTCGACGGGCAGCTCGATTCTCAGGGGTGGGGCCTCCTCTTGCGCCACCGGGTGGCTGCCCACGAGTTGAGGAAAGGCCAGCACCACCGCCACCATGACAAGCTGCAGGAGCAGGAAGGGAATCGCCCCCCAATAGATTTGCGTCGTGGTCACGCCGGCCACCTTCTCGCCGGTGACCTTGTCCACGTAGGCTTCCCGGGGGGCGACGCTGCGCAGGTAGAAAAGCGCAAAACCGAAGGGCGGATGTAGGAACGAGGTCTGCATGTTGAGGGCGAGGATGACGCCGAACCAGATGAGATCGATGCCCAGCTTCTCCGCCACCGGCGCCAGCAGGGGCACGAGGATGAAGGCGATCTCGAAGAAATCGAGGAAGAACGCCAGCAGAAACACCAGCACATTCACCGCGATGAGGAAGCCCAGTGCTCCGCCGGGCAGCGCAGTGAGCCACTCCTCCACCCAGAGATCGCCATTCACCGCGCGGAACACCAGGCCGAAGACCGTGGAGCCGATGAGGATGAAAAGAACGAAGGCGGAAAGCTTGGTGGTGCTGTCCATTGCCTGACGCAGAAGGGCAGGACTCAGCCGCCCCTTCCATAAGGCGAGCAGCAGTGCCCCCACCGCCCCCATGGCGCCCCCTTCGGTGGGGGTGGCCAGGCCGATGAAGATCGTGCCCAGCACGAGGAAGATGAGGAGAAGCGGCGGAAGCAGGGAGGCCAGCACCCCCTTCAGGAGGCCGGGCAACGCCTGGGTGCGCGCGGCAGGGGGAAGCGCTGGCACAAGGCGGGGGCGGAAGAGGGCGACGAGGGCGACGAACACGGCGTAGAGGACGGTGAGCAGCAGCGCCGGCAGCAGGGCGCCCTCATAGAGATCGCTCACCGGCCGGCGCAACTGATCGGCGAGCACGATGAGCACCAGGCTGGGCGGAATGATCTGGGCGAGGGTGCCGGAGGCGGCGATCACCCCGCAAGCTAGGCGCCGGTCATAGCCATAGCGCAGCATGATGGGCAGCGCGATGAGCCCCATGGCGATCACCGAGGCGGCCACCACCCCCGTGGTGGCCGCCAGCAGGGCACCGACCAGGATGACGGCAAAAGCGAGTCCACCCCGCACCGGACCGAAGAGCTGGCCGATGGTGTCGAGCAGGTCCTCGGCCATGCCACTCCTCTCCAGGATGAGACCCATGAAGGTGAAAAACGGAATGGCGAGCAGGGTCTCGTTCTGCATGATGCCGTAGATACGCGCCGGCAGGGCGCCCAACAGCTCCGGCGCAAGCAGCCCCTGCTGGATGCCGAGGGCAGCGAAGAGGAGACCATTGGCGGCCAGTGCAAAAGCCACGGGGTAACCGAGGAGGAGGAAGACCACCAGGGCGGTGAACATCGCCGGTGCGAAATACTCCGCCGGCATCAACTGCCCTCCTCGCCCATGATCATGTCCTCCGCCTCGGGGGAATGGGGCGGCGTGGGTTCCCCTGCCTGACCCAGCAGAAAGGCAAGGCGTTTGATGATCTCCGCAAGCCCCTGCGCGAACAGCAGGGCAAAACCCAAGGGGATGAGGAGCTTGCCCGGCCAGAGGATGAGGCCGCCCGGATTGTTGGAGACCTCACCGCTGCGGTAACTGTCGAGAAAGAAGGGCAGGCCGTGGTAGAGGATGAGCAGGCACAAGGGAAAGAGGAAGAACAGCGTGCCGAAAATGTCCAGCACCGCCCGGGCGCGGGGGGAAAGACGCGCGCTTGCTACGTCGATACGCACATGTTCGTTGCGCTTGAGGGTGTAGCCCGCCGCGAGGAGAAACACGGCGGCAAAGAGCGTCCACTGCAACTCCAGGAAAGCGTTGGAGCTAAGATCGAAAAGCTTGCGGCTTACCGCATTCCCGGCGCTCACCAGCGCCATGATGAGCACCAGCCACGACACCGCGCGGCCGATGCGCTCGTTGGTGCGGTCGATGAGTCGGGCCAAGGCAAGAAGAGGGTTCATGTCCCGCCATCCTGTGACAAAGCCCGCATTATAAAGGGCCGGGGCGGCCCTCACCCCCCTTCCCAAGGCCCCCCTGCAGGTGCCGGTTGCGGCGTCTTGTTCCTAGCGGCGGGCCTGCTACTATCGCGCCCATGAAAGTCCGCCGCGTCCTGGGCATGGGCGGGGTGCCACCCCACGACAACCCGCGCGCCTATCTGTGGGAACGCCGTCTGCATTGGGTGATGGTGTTCGTAGCTCTGCTCGCCCTGCCTTCCTATTACCTGGAAAGCGTCTATACCAGCGGCCCATGGCATCTCGCCGGGCGGGGGCTGGATTTGCTGATCTTTCTCGCCTTCAGTGCCGAGTTCCTGTGGATGCTCCATCTGACCCGCCAGCGGCGTCTGTATGTGCTTTACAACTGGATGGACCTCCTCATCATCGGCGCCGCCTTTTTAAGCCTGTGGGAGGTGAGCCTGGACTGGCTGCCGGTGATCCGGGTTTTCCGGCTGGTGTACGTGACCCTCATTTTTGCCCGGGCGGTGGCCGGTCTGCGGGAGCTGCTCGCCCCCGCTTCCGTTCCTTATCTCCTGGGCTGGGGGGTATTGCTCTTCGGCGCGGCGGGGGCGGGCTTCTACTGGCTCGAGCCTGGCGTGCATTCGTTCTGGGAGGGGGTGTGGCTTGCCTTCGTCACCGGCAGCACCGTCGGCTACGGTGATCTGGTGCCCACTACCCTGGGTGCCCGTGTGCTTGCCGTCCTGGTGGTGTTGGTGGGCTTTGCCATGCTGTCCCTAGTGACGGCGGCTTTCGCCGCTTTTTTCATCGGTGAGGATGAAAGGCGCCTGCGCCGGGAAATGCACCAGGACATCCGCGCCCTGCGGGAGGAGGTGGAGGGGTTGAAGGCGGAGCTTGCCCGCATCGCGGCGCTTCTGGAAACGCTGTCCCGGCCACCCCGGCCGTGATAAAATGCCGCTTTTTCTTCAAAGACTTGAGACGCCATCCATGTTCAGCCCCGCCCATACCCTTGCCGCCATCGACCCCGAGCTCTGGGAGGCGATGGAAAAGGAACGCCAACGCCAGGAAGATCACATCGAGCTGATCGCCTCCGAAAACTATGCGAGCCCCGCCGTGATGCAGGCCCAAGGCTCGGTGCTCACCAACAAATACGCGGAAGGCTATCCCGGCAAGCGTTATTACGGCGGCTGTGAATACGTGGATAGGGTGGAGCAGCTTGCCATCGACCGGGCGAAGGCGCTCTTCGGCGCCGAATATGCCAACGTGCAGCCGCACTCCGGTTCCCAGGCCAATGCCGCGGTGTATTTTTCCTTCCTGCAACCGGGGGACACCATCCTGGGTATGTCGCTTGCGCACGGCGGGCATCTCACCCACGGCGCTTCCGTGAACTTCTCCGGCAAGTGGTTCAAGGCGGTGACCTATGGCCTGCATCCGGAAACGGAAGTCATCGACTACGACGAGGTCGAGCGCCTGGCCATGGAGCACAAGCCGAAAATGATCGTCGCCGGCGCCTCTGCCTATTCCCTCGTCATCGACTGGAAGCGCTTCCGCGACATTGCCGATGCCGTGGGCGCATACCTTTTCGTGGACATGGCCCACTACGCGGGGCTGGTGGCGGCGGGGGTTTATCCCAGCCCGGTGGGGATTGCCGATTTCGTCACCAGCACCACCCACAAGACCCTGCGGGGCCCGCGGGGTGGCATCATCCTTTCCCGTGCCGAGTTCGAAAAGCCCCTCAATTCCACCATCTTTCCTGGCACCCAGGGCGGGCCGCTGATGCACGTAATCGCTGCCAAGGCGGTGGCGTTCAAGGAGGCCATGAGCAAGGACTTCAGGCATTACCAGGAACAGGTGGTGGCCAACGCCCGCGTCATGGCCAAGGTGCTCCACGAACGGGGGCTGCGGATTGTTTCCGGGCGCACCGATTCCCACATGTTCCTGGTGGACCTGCGCTCCAAGAATCTCACCGGCAAGGATGCGGAAGCGGCCCTGGGGCGTGCCCACATCACGGTGAACAAGAATGCCATCCCCAACGATCCGCAGAAGCCCTTCGTCACCAGCGGCATCCGCATCGGCACGCCGGCGATGACCACGCGGGGCTTCCGCGAAATCGAGGCGGAGTATCTCGCCAATCTCATTGCCGATGTGCTGGATGCGCCCACCGACGAGGCGATGATTGCCCGCGTGGCGGCCGAGGCCAAGGCTTTGTGTGCGAGATTCCCCGTCTATGGAAAGTAGCGGCTTGAGAGCCTGCCGTGCGTGGTGAGGGGAGTAAGCCGGGAGGTGGGCGGTCGTGAAATGTCCGTTCTGCGGTTCCCCCGATACCCAGGTCATCGATTCCCGGGTCAGCGACGAAGGGGACAGCATCCGCCGCCGGCGGCGCTGCGCGGGCTGCAACAAGCGTTTCACCACCTACGAGACCGCCGAGCTGCGCCTGCCCCAGGTGGTGAAGCAGAATGGCAGCCGCGAGGAATTCTCCAAGGAAAAACTGCGCACGGGTTTCATGCGTGCCCTACACAAGCGGCCGGTGCCCACCGAATACGTGGACGCCGCCATCGAGCGCATCGTGCAGGAACTCCTGAGCCTGGGGCAGCGGGAGGTGGAGGCACGTCGGATCGGCGAAATGGTTATGGCCGAACTCTACAAGCTGGACAAGGTGGCCTACATCCGCTTTGCCTCGGTCTATCGCAGTTTCGAGGACGTGGACGATTTCCGCGAGGTGATCCGGGACCTGGGGGCGGCGGAATCGAAGAAGCGCAAACGCTGACGATCCTTAACTCCGCTTAAGGAAACGGCACCCCCGGCCTAGCTCCCCTTCCTCGCATGCCTGCATTCCATTGCTGTTGAATGATGTTTTCTGCTGCCGACCATGAATTCATGGCCCGCGCGCTGCGCCTGGCCGAAGCAGGGCTGTTTGGCACCAGTCCCAATCCACGCGTGGGCTGTGTGCTGGTGCGGGAGGGCCGGGTGGTGGGCGAGGGTTATCATCGCCGCGCGGGCGAAGCCCACGCCGAGGTGGTTGCACTCGCGGCGGCGGGGCCGGCGGCCCGCGGGGCGACGGTTTATGTGACCCTGGAACCCTGTGCCCATCACGGGCGCACGCCCCCCTGCACCGATGCCCTCCTCAGTGCCGGTGTGGCGCGGGTGGTGGTGGCCATGGAGGATCCCAACCCATTGGTCGCCGGACGCGGTATTGCGCGGCTGCGCGAAGCGGGCATCCCGGTGGAGGTCGGTCTGCTGGAAAACGAGGCGCGCGAGCTCAACATCGGCTTCGTCTCCCGCATGACCCGTGGCCGGCCCTGGGTGCGCATGAAATGCGCGGCGAGCCTCGACGGACGGACGGCGCTGGCCAACGGCGTGTCGAAATGGATCACCGGCCCCGCCGCGCGCCATGACGTGCAGTACTGGCGGGCCCGCTCCTGCGCCATCCTCACCGGGGCCGGCACCGTGCTCGCCGACGATCCCCGCCTCGATGTGCGGGAGATCGATACGCCACGCCAGCCGCGGCGCATCGTGCTGGACAGCCACCTGAGCCTGTCACCCCAGGCCAGAATTCTGCAGGGAGGCAACACCGTGGTCATCACCGCGGCGGAGGATGCCGCGCTCCTTGCCACGTTCCGTGAGCAGGGCGTGACGGTGGTGGAAATGGGCCGCAAAGGGGGCGACGTGGATCTCGTGCGCCTGATGGGCTGGCTTGCGGCGCAGGAGGTGAACGAGCTTCTGGTGGAAGCGGGGGCGACTCTCAACGGCGCGCTGCTCGAAGCCGGCGTGGTGGATGAGCTGGTGCTCTATCTCGCCCCCACCGTGCTGGGCAGCCCGGCGCGGGGGCTCTTTAAGCTTCCGGAGTTCACCCGCATGGAGGAACGCATCGACCTCGTCATTCGCGATGTGCGCGCGGTGGGGCGAGACCTGCGGATCATCGCCCGGCTGAGCGGGCGGAGGGAGACGTGATGTTTACAGGCATCGTGCAGGCGGTGGGCCGGGTGCGGGAGGCAACGCCGCGCGGGGAGGGGCTTCGGCTCACCATCGACGCCGGGGACCTCGATCTGGAGGATGTGTCCATTGGCGACAGCATCGCGGTCAACGGGGTGTGCCTCACCGTGGTGGAGAAGGGCGACAGTCACTTCAAGGTAGAGGTGTCGGCGGAGACCCTGCGCTGCACCACGGGCTTTGCCCCGGGCGATGCGGTGAATCTGGAAAAGGCGCTGCGCCTTGCGGACCGCCTGGGCGGCCATCTGGTCTCGGGGCATGTGGATGGCGTGGGGGTGGTGACGCGACGGGAGGCGCTGGCCGAGTGTGTGCTGCTGGAGGTGGAGGCACCCCCCGCCCTTGCCCGCTACATCGCGGCAAAGGGCTCCATCACCCTCGATGGCGTGAGCCTCACCGTGAACGAGGTGGAGGGGGAACGCTTCCGCGTCAATCTCATTCCCCACACCTTGCTGGTGACGACGCTCACGCATCTCGCACCCGGCCGTAGGGTGAACCTGGAGGTGGACCTCCTCGCCCGCTATGCGGAGCGCCTGCTGACCTATACCCCGCCCGGGGCGTGAGGTGTGGTGGCGCAAGGGGAAGAAAAGCCGCTCCTTTCCCTTGGCGCTTCGATAAAGTGCGATAATCGCGGTGTGAATTTCATGCGAGAGCGCGCCATGGCAATCAGTCCCATCGAAGAAATCATCGCCGACATCGCCGCAGGCAGGATGGTCATTCTGGTGGATGAGGAAGACCGGGAAAACGAGGGCGATCTGGTGATGGCCGCGGAGCTCGTGACGCCGGAGGCCATCAACTTCATGGCCAAATACGGCCGCGGCCTCATCTGCCTCACCCTCACCGATGCCCGTTGTCGCCAACTGGGATTGCGGCAGATGGTGGAGGATAACCAGACCCCTCACGGCACGGCTTTCACCGTTTCCATCGAGGCGGCAAGGGGGGTCACCACCGGCATTTCCGCCGCCGATCGCGCCACCACCATCCGCACCGCAGTGGCGCGGGATGCCAAGCCCAGCGACATCATCCAGCCCGGCCATGTCTTTCCCCTGCGGGCGCAGCCCGGCGGGGTGCTGGTGCGTGCCGGCCATACCGAAGCGGGCTGTGATCTCGCGCAACTGGCCGGTCTGGAACCGGCGGCGGTGATCTGCGAAATCCTCAAGGACGATGGCAGCATGGCCCGGCTGCCCGACCTCATCGAATTCGCTCAGGTGCATGGGCTCAAGATCGGCACCATCGCCGATCTCATCCACTACCGCTCCAAGAACGAGCGCCTGGTGGAGCGGGTGGCGGAGCGCAAGGTGGAGACCATCTACGGCGAGTTCGATCTCATCGCCTACCGCGACAAGATTGCCGATCAGATTCACCTGGCGATGGTCAAGGGCCCCATCTTGGCAGAGGAGGAGACCCTGGTGCGGGTGCATGAACCCCTGTCGGTGATCGATTTCCTCGATGATGCCGACAGCACCCATTCCTGGGGGATTCACCAGGCGATGAAAACCCTGGCGGAAGCCATGGCGGGGGTGATGATTCTGTTCCGGCGCCCGGAATCCAATGACGCTCTGCTGGCGCGGCTTGCCCACGCGGCGCACAAGCCCTCGCCGAAGATGGATTTGCGGGACTATGGCATTGGTGCGCAAATCCTCAAGGACTTGGGGGTGCGCCGGATGCGCCTGCTTGCCGCACCTCGCCGCATGCCCAGCCTGGAGGGGTTCGACCTGGAAGTGACCGGCTACATCCTGCCCACCGATGTGGTGGAAAGCAACCAAGTGGAGGAGTGAGCATCCATGGCCCGCAAATACGACAACATCACCGAGATCGAAGCCAATCTCGATGGCGCCGGCCTGATGATCGGCATCGTCATGGCCCGTTTCAACATCGATGTGGCCGAGGGCCTGCTGGGCGCCTGTGCCGCGGAACTGCGCAAACTCAATGTGCGCGACGAGAACAGCACCCTGGTCACCGTGCCGGGGGCGCTGGAGGTGCCCCTGGCGCTGCAATTCATGGCCAACAGCGGGCGCTATGATGCCCTGATCGCGCTGGGGGCGGTGATTCGCGGGGAGACATACCATTTCGAGGTGGTGGCGAATGAATCCGCCAGCGGCATCACCCAGGTGCAACTGGACACCGGCATCCCCATCGCCAACGGCATCCTCACCACCGACACCGAGGATCAGGCCCTCGCCCGCATGGAAACCAAGGGCCGCGAGTGTGCGCGGGTGGCGGTGGAGATGGCCAACCTGCGCAAGCGCCTGTGACGCCGGGCCATGGCCAAGAGCCGACACAAGGCCCGTGAGCTCGCTTTGCAGGGCCTCTACCAGTGGCTGGTGGGGGGCAATGCCGTGGCCGATATCCTGAGCCACCTGCGGGAGGCGGAGGATTTCGCCCAGGCCGACGAGGGCTACCTCACCACGCTTCTTGCCGGCGTCACCGCGCAACAGGCAAGCCTCGATGCCCTGCTCGTGCCCAAACTGGACCGGGACATCGCCCGCTTAAGCCCCATCGAGCATGCCATTCTGCTCATGGGCGCCTACGAGGCGCAGCACTGTCCGGAGGTGCCCTACCGGGTGGTGATCGATGAAGCCGTGGAGCTGGCGAAGCGCTATGGGGGCACCGACGGCCACAAATACGTCAACGGTGTGTTGGACAAACTGGTGGCCGAGCTGCGGCCGGCCGAGGTGGGCCGGGCGCGGGCCTCCTGAAGATTCCGCCGGCGTTCCGCCTTGCCAGGGGAGCATCCGTGAAAAATGCTTTGACCGCACTCCTGCTGCTGTTTGCGTGGGCTCAGCTGTGCCTGGCCGAGACCGCGCAGCGCGTGGTCGATCTCCCGACCCGACCCGGCGTCACCCAGCGTTTCCTTCTGCTTACCCCGCCCGATGCGAAGGCGGCCGTGATCGTTTTTGCCGGTGGGCATGGCGCCCTCAACATCGATGACCGTGGCGGCTTCGGCTGGGGCGGCGGCAACTTCCTCGTGCGCACGCGCGAGCAATTTGCGCAGCAAGGTCTTGTCGTCGCCGTGATCGACAAGCCGTCCGATGTGCCCAACCTGAATCAACGCCGCCAGACTCCCGAGCACGTCGAGGATGTGCGCGCGGTGATGGCCTGGCTGCGGGCGCAGACAAAGCTGCGGGTATGGCTCATCGGCACGAGCCGCGGCACGCAGTCCGCCGCCTGGGTCGCGACTGCGCTGGCCGACGCGCCGGACCGCCCAGACGGCCTGGTGCTCACGGCGACCATCCTGAGCGACAAACGGGAGCGGGCGGTGCCGGAGATGGGGCTGGAGCGCCTGAACATTCCCGTGCTCGTGGTGCATCACGAAAACGACGGCTGTGTCCATTGCCGGTATGGCGACATCCCGCAGCTCATGGACAAGCTCATCAACGTGCCGCGCAAGGCGCTCTTCGCCGTTCAAGGCGGCATCAGCCGGGGGAATCCGTGCGATGCCTGGGCCTACCATGGCTTCAACGGCGTGGAGAAAGACGTCGTCGAGAGCATCACGGCCTGGATCCTGGCCAACTAGGGCATGCCTTCCGAATTCGACCTCATCGCCCGCTATTTCACCCGGCCCGCCCGGCGCACGGTGCTGGGGGTGGGCGACGACGCGGCGCTGGTGCGCCTCCCCCAGGGGAAAGAACTCGTGGTGGCGGCGGACATGCTGCTCGCCGGGCGGCATTTCTTCCCCGAAGACGATGCCGAGTCCGTGGGTCACAAGGCGCTGGCGGTGAATCTCTCCGATCTTGCCGCCATGGGGGCGGTGCCCCGCTGGGCGCTCCTTTCCATCGCCCTGCCCGAGGCGGACGAAACCTGGCTTGCCGCCTTCTCCCGGGGACTTTTCGCTCTCGCGGAGGAACACGGTGTGGCGCTCATCGGTGGCGATACCACCCGCGGTCCCTTAACCCTCGCCCTCACCGTGCTGGGGGAGGTCGAGCGGGGGGCGGCGCTACGCCGCTCCGGGGCAAAGGCCAATGATGACCTCTGGGTTTCGGGCACGCTGGGCGATGCGGCCCTCGCCCTCATGGCCTTGAGGCGGCAGGTGTCCTTGAGCCCCGCAGAGCTGGCGAGCCTCCTGCCGCGGCTGCACCGCCCCACACCGCGGCTTGCCCTGGGGCGGCGCCTGACGGGATTGGCCCATGCGGCGATCGACATCTCCGATGGTCTGCTCGCCGATCTTGGCCACGTGCTGGCGGCTTCCCGCGTCGGTGCCGAGATCTGGCTTGCTGCGCTGCCCCTCTCCCCCGTGGTGGCCGCCTGGCAGGGGGAAGCGGCAGGGCGCCGCGCCGTGCTGGCCGGCGGCGACGATTACGAGCTGCTCTTCACCGCCCCGGTGGCCGCGCGGCGGACCATCGAGGCTTTGGGGCGCCGGCTAGAGCTTCCTTTGACCCGCATCGGCCGCATCACCCGGGGCTCGGGGCTGGTGTTGCTGGACGCCCAGGGCCAGCGGGTGACCTTCGAGGAGAGGGGGTTTGACCACTTCGCCTGACCTGCGCTATCTGGCGCACCATCCCCTGCGCCTGATCGCCTTCGGCTTCGGCCTGGGCCTTGCCCCCTTTGCCCCCGGCACCGTCGGCACCCTCGGCGGCTTTCCCCTCTTCTGGCTCATTAAGTGGGCGAGCCCCTCTGCGGTGGCGTTTTTCGCGCTAGTGGCGCTTCTCTTTGCCGTGGGGGTGGTGGCGTGCGCGCGGGTGGGGCGCGAGGTGGGGGTTGCCGACTATGGCGGCATCGTCTGGGATGAGATCGTCGCCTTTGTCCTCATCCTCTGGTTCACCCCGGCTACGCTGTCGGGGTGGGCGGCGGCGTTTTTCCTCTTCCGTCTCTTCGATGTGTGGAAACCCTTTCCCATCCGCTATTTCGATGCGCGTCTCAAGAACGGTTTCGGCGTCATGTTCGACGATCTGCTGGCTGCGTTCTACACTGTCGTGGTGCTGAAACTCCTGTTCGGGTGGCTCGATGGATGAGCTCGAGGATTTGTCGGCGCGGGTGGGTTCGGCCCTCAAGGCCCGCGGCTTATGGCTGGTGACGGCGGAATCCTGTACCGGAGGCTGGCTGGGCCAGGCCATCACCGCCGTGCCCGGGAGCTCCCAGTGGTATGAGCGCGGCTTCATCACCTACACCAACCGCGCCAAGGAGGAGATGCTGGGGGTGTCCCCCGACACCCTGGCGCGCCACGGCGCCGTGTCGGAGGCAGTGGTGGCGGAAATGGCGCAAGGGGCGCTGGCGAAAAGTCCCGCCGATGTGAGCGTGGCCATCAGCGGCATCGCCGGCCCCGGTGGCGCCACGCCGGGCAAGCCGGTGGGCACCGTCTGCATGGCCTGGGCCACCCGCGAGGGGGAACTCCGCCTGCGCACCTTCCATTTCGAAGGCGACCGCGCCGCCGTGCGCCGCCAGGCGGTGGCGGCGGCCCTCGAGGGCCTGCTTGCCCTCACCGCCACCCCCGCCGCCACCTGATTCAGCGCGCGCTTAAGCACAAGGCCCGATGACGCCTTGCTCCTTGCCCAGGGGCCGGCGCGCAAATGGTTCAACGCAGTGCCCAGGCGGCGAAGGGTTCCACCTCGTCCCGATTGAGCAGCATGAGCTGATAGGCGCGGGGGTTGCCGGAGTGATCCCGGCTCGTGTCCACCATCAGCCGCTGCAGCACGTAGCCCACGAGGCTGCGCCGCACCGTGAGCTCGATCACCCCCTCCCTTGCTCCGTAATCCAGCGCGAGCGCCTGTTGCCGCGACGCATCGAGCCCCGCATGGGGGGCAAGGCGCAGGGTGAGGTGCTCGACCCAATCCTCGTCGTGCTCCGGGTCCGATTCCGCCGGCAAGTCCAGACATTGCGCGGCGCTGAAGCGGGAGAGCACGAAGTCCCGGAAGGCGTAGCGGTCCGTTGCATAGGCCCGCACATGCCAGCGCAGCCCGGTGTCCACCAGGGCATGGGGTTCCAGCATGCGAAGCTCCGGCGCCGCTTCGCCACTCAGGGAATGGTAGCGGGCGGCAAGCCGCCGGCGGCCGCGGATGGCGCGGGTGATCTGGGCGAGGATTTCCGCGGAGGGCAGGCGCACCGGCAGGGGCAGCCGCTCCGTGGGCAGCCCATAGAGGGGCGTGTTGCCGTAGGGGCCGCCCGCGACCGCCAGATTGGCGGCCAGCAAAGGGAGCACCGCCGCCGGGGAAAGGTCGGCAAACCGCGGCCGGAAACCGGGTGCCGGCACGAAGCCGAACAGGGCCTGGGTGTAGACGAGGTTGCCGGGCGCAAGCTCCCCGTAGAGCTTCAGGTCCTTGGTGGCGGCCGGGTCGGACAGGCCAAAGGCCCGTGCCACGTCGCTGCGGGTCACCACCCCGGCGTAGTAGGCCATCACCTCGATGAACTGCAGCCGCTGGCGGGTGGACCATTTGAGGGCGGGCAGGCGCTCAGGTGTGTCCATGGGGCTCGTCAAAGTGGGGTTGTTCCGATTATAGGCCCAATCCTCTGCCTGATAGAAATGATTAGGTTGTCAAAAAGACTGACATGATAAAAAATATTGACATCGAGGAGAGTATGGACTAGAGTGACCCTGTCGGCCCGATCCGGCATCGAGCCCATTCCCAACCCTTTAACCAGGAAGGAGACCGCCATGGCCACCGCACCCACCGATGACAAAATGAAAGCCCTCGCCGCTGCCTTGAGCCAGATCGAGAAACAGTTTGGCAAGGGTTCGGTCATGCGCCTCGGGGACCACGTCCAGGCGCAGGACCTGCAGGTCATTTCCACCGGCTCCCTGGGGCTGGACATCGCCCTCGGCGTGGGGGGGCTGCCGCGGGGTCGCATCGTCGAAATCTTCGGTCCGGAATCCTCCGGGAAGACGACGCTGACCCTGCAGGTCATCGCCGAGGCGCAGAAACTGGGGGGCACCGCCGCCTTCATCGACGCGGAACACGCCCTCGATCCCAGCTATGCCGCCAAGCTGGGGGTCAATGTGAACGATCTTCTGGTCTCCCAGCCGGATACCGGGGAGCAGGCCCTGGAAATCGCCGACATGCTGGTGCGCTCCGGCTCGGTGGATGTGGTGGTCATCGACTCCGTGGCGGCCCTCACCCCCAAGGCCGAGATCGAAGGGGAAATGGGCGATGCCCACATGGGCCTGCAGGCGCGGCTGATGAGCCAGGCGCTGCGCAAGCTCACCGCCAACATCAAGCGTTCCAACACCCTGGTGATCTTCATCAACCAGATTCGCATGAAAATCGGCGTCATGTTCGGCAACCCGGAGACCACCACCGGCGGCAACGCCCTCAAGTTCTATGCCTCGGTGCGCCTGGACATCCGCCGCGTGGGTTCCATCAAGAAGGGCGAGGAGGTGATCGGTTCGGAGACCAAGGTGAAGGTGGTGAAAAACAAAGTCGCGCCCCCCTTCAAGCAGGCCCAGTTCGATATCCTCTACGGGGAGGGGATTTCCCGGGAGGGCGAGATCATCGAGCTGGGCGTGGCCAACCGCATCATCGACAAATCCGGCGCCTGGTATGCCTACAACGGCGAGAAAATCGGCCAGGGCAAGGACAATGCGCGGGAATTCCTCAAGGAGCATCCGGAAATCGCCCGCGAGATCGAGGCCAAGATCCGCGCCGCGGTGGGTGTTGCCGGAGGCTTTGCGTCCGCCTTCGATCCGGAGGAGGTGCTGGAGGAGGTCTAAGCCGCATGGGCAAGGCCTTGAGCCTGCGCCAGCGGGCGCTCGCGCTTCTTGCACGGCGGGAACACAGCCGGGCGGAACTGCGGCGCAAGCTCGCCGCCCACGCCCCTCGCGAAGAGCTGGAAAGCCTTCTCGATGAACTTTCCCGCCGGGGGTGGCTTTCGGACGCCCGCTTCGCTGAATCCCTGGTGCGGGCCAAGGGCGCCCGCCTCGGCAGCCTTGCCCTGGCCCATACCCTGCGGCAGCGGGGCGTGCCCGAGGCGCTCGTGCAAAGCCAGCTTGCCGCCTTATCCGCGTCGGAACTTGAGCGCGCCCGAGAGGTGTGGCGCCGCCGCTTCGGCAGCCCACCCCGGGATGCCCGGGAGCGGGCGCGGCAGATGCGTTTCCTTCAAGGCCGCGGCTTTCCGCTGGGTGTCATTGTCCGTGTGCTGGGCGGGGGCGAGGATTGATTCTTCGGCGCAAAACCCCGCGCCGGCGGCAAAGGCGGTTGCCCCTGAAGGCGGGGATTCGCGCTATCATCCTGGTTTTTATGCGTCATTCATCCCGCCTTCAGGAAAGCCCATGAAGTCCAGCGAAATCCGCCGCCTCTTCCTCGACTATTTCGCCTCCAAGGGGCACACCATCGTGCCCTCCAGCTCCCTCATCCCCGGCAATGACCCGACGCTGCTTTTCACCAACGCCGGGATGGTGCAGTTCAAGGACGTCTTCCTCGGCCGCGAGACCCGACCCTATGTGCGCGCCGCCTCCAGCCAGCGTTGCCTGCGCGCCGGAGGCAAACACAACGACCTGGAAAACGTGGGCTACACCGCGCGGCACCACACCTTCTTCGAGATGCTGGGCAATTTCAGCTTCGGCGACTACTTCAAGCGCAATGCCATCCAGTATGCCTGGGAGTTTCTCACCCGCGAGCTGGGCATCCCCGAGCAGAGGCTGTGGGTGACGGTGTACGAGGAGGACGATGAGGCGGCGGACATCTGGCTCAACGAAATCGGCGTGCCCCCCGAGCGCCTCGCCCGCATCGGCGACAAGCCCGGGGCGGGCAAATACCACTCCGACAATTTCTGGTCCATGGGGGATACCGGCCCCTGCGGCCCGTGCACGGAGATCTTTTACGACCACGGCCCGGAAGTGCCAGGCGGCCCACCCGGCAGCCCGGAGGCCGACGGCGATCGCTACATCGAAATCTGGAACCTGGTCTTCATGCAGTTCAACCGCGACGAAAACGGTCTGCTGCATTCCCTGCCAAAACCCTCCGTGGACACCGGCATGGGTCTCGAGCGCATCAGCGCGGTGATGCAGGGCGTGCATTCCAATTACGAGATCGATCTTTTCCGCGATCTCATCGAAGCCGCGGCGCGGGAGACCGGCGCCCCGGATCTCACCAGCAATTCGCTGCGGGTGATCGCCGACCACATCCGCGCCTGTTCCTTCCTCATCGTCGATGGGGTGATTCCCGGCAACGAGGGGCGGGGTTATGTGCTGCGCCGCATCATCCGCCGCGCCATCCGCCACGGCTACAAGCTGGGTCGTCGGGAGCCCTTCTTCTACAAGCTGGTGCCGGACCTGGCGCGGGTGATGGGCGAAGCCTATCCGGAGCTGCCCCAAGCGCAGGAGCGGGTGATGGGCGTGTTGCGGCAGGAAGAGGAAAAATTCGCCGAGACCCTGGAGCACGGCATGGCGGTGCTGGAGGCTGCCATGCACGGCACGGGGGGGGATCGTATCCTCGATGGGGAAACCGTCTTCCGCCTCTACGACACCTTCGGCTTTCCCCTCGACCTCACCGCGGACATCGCCCGCGAGCGGGGCTTCACCGTGGACTTCGCCGGTTTCGAACATGCCATGGCCCTGCAACGGGAGCGGGCGCGGGCGGCTTCCCGTTTCCACATGGGGCAGGTGGTGAAATTCGAGGGTCAACCCACTGCCTTCCACGGTTATGACACCCTGAACCTGCAGGCCCAGGTGCTGGCCATCTACAAGGAAGGCACCCAGGTGAGCCAAATCCAGGCGGGGGATGAGGCGGTGGTGGTGCTCGACCGCACGCCCTTCTATGCGGAATCCGGCGGTCAGGTGGGTGACCGGGGGCAGCTTGCGGCCACCCATGGCACCTTCGTCGTGGAAGACACGCAGAAGATCCAGGCCGAGGTTTTCGGCCACAAGGGGCGGCTTGCCGTCGGCACGCTCAGCGTGGGCGATGTAGTGGAGGCGCAGGTGGACCAGGTGGCGCGCCAGCGGGCGGCGTGGAATCATTCCGCCACCCATCTTTTGCACGCCGCGCTGCGCCGCGTGCTGGGCAATCACGTCATGCAGAAGGGCTCCTTGGTGGACGCGCAACGCACCCGCTTCGATTTTTCCCATCCCCAGCCCCTCACCCCCGAGGAGCTGCACCGGGTGGAAACCCTGGTCAACGAGGCCATCCGTGCCAACTATCCGGTGCAGGTGCGCCTCATGAAATACGACGAAGCCATCCGTCACGGGGCACTTGCCCTCTTTGGCGAAAAATACGGGGACGAGGTGCGCGTGGTGGGCATGGGGGATTTCTCCACCGAACTCTGTGGCGGCACCCATGTGAAGCGCTCGGGGGACATCGGCCTGTTCAAGATCGTTTCCGAATCCGGGGTGGCTGCCGGCATCCGTCGCATCGAGGCGGTGACCGGTGATCTCGCTCTGCAATACGTGCAGCAGGAGGAGGATCGTCTGCTTGCCGCGGCTTCCGCCCTGAAGACCCATCCCGAGGAAGTCACCCAGAAAATCGCGCAGATCCTGGACAACGTGAAGCACCTGGAGAAGGAGCTGGCGCGGCTCAAATCCAAGCTTGCTGCCGCCCGCGGGGAGGAGCTCGCGGAAAGCGCGGTGACGGTCAAAGGGGTGAAGGTGCTGGCCGCGGAAATCGAGGGGGCGGATGCCAAGGCCCTGCGCGAGACCCTGGACAAGCTCAAGGACAAACTCAAAAGCGCAGCCATCGTTCTGGCAAGCCGCGACGGGGGCAGGGTCACCCTGATCGCCGGGGTCACCCCCGACCTCACCGCGCGGCTTGCCGCCGGCGAGCTCGTCAACCATGTGGCGGCCCAAGTGGGCGGCCGGGGCGGCGGCCGTCCGGACATGGCCCAGGCGGGCGGCAGCCAGCCGGAGAACCTGCCGGCTGCTCTGCAATCCGTGGCGGCCTGGGTGGAAAACCGGCTGTAGCCGGCCCCGCTGCGGGCGCGCCATGGCCATCGACTGGCGTGACGGCTGCCCCTTCTCCCCCCGCTTTGGCGACGTCTATTTCTCCGCCGAATCGGGCTTGGGGGAGAGCGAGCATGTTTTTCTCGCCGGCAATGACCTTGCCGCCCGTTTCGCCAAGCTTGCGCCCGGTGAGACCTTCACCCTCGGCGAGACCGGTTTTGGCACAGGGCTCAACTTCCTTGCCACCTGGCGCCTGTTTGAGGCCCTCGCCCCCGCCGGGGCGCAGCTCGATTATTTCGGCATCGAAGCCCATCCCCTGGAGGCGGCGGAATGGGCGGCGGCCCTGGCGCCCTTCCCCCCGCTTGCGCCCTTTGTCCCGCAGCTTGCGGCGCGCTGGCGGCGGCGGGTGCCGGGCTGGAACCGCTGGCATTTCGCCCAGGGACGGGTGCGCCTGACGCTCGCCTGGGAAGACGTGCTCAAGGCCCTGTCAGGGCTGCCCGATGGGGCGATGGACGCCTGGTTCCTGGACGGGTTTGCCCCGGCGAAGAATCCGGAAATGTGGTCGGCGGCGGTGTGCCGGGAGCTTTCCCGCGCAAGCCGCCCTGGAGCGACGTTGGCCACCTACACCGCCGCCGGCTGGGTGCGGCGCAACCTCGCCGCGGCGGGCTTTGCCGTGGAAAAGCGCCGGGGCTTTGGCCGCAAACGGGAAATGACCGTGGGCCGCAAGCCCGCGGCCGCGCCGCCTGCGGGCCTGCCCAAGGGGCCTGTCCTCGTCATCGGCGGTGGGCTCGCGGGCACCGCAGCAGGCTTCGCGCTCGCCCGCCGCGGCCTTGCCGTGACCCTGCTCGATGCCGCGCCGGTTTTGGCAAGCGGTGCCTCGGGCAATCCCGTGGGCGTGCTCCACCTGCGTCTTGCCGCCGGCATGGGCGCCCTGCAGCGCCTGCTGCTGGCGGCCTGGGGCCATGCGCTGGGCCAGCTCGACGAAATCGTGCCGGTGGACGGGGAACAGCGGGCAGAATGCGGACTGCTGCAGCTTGCGGTGACACCGAAAGAAGCGCGACGGATCGAGCGCCTGGCGGGGCTTGTCTGGCCCCCTCACCTCCTAGAGCCGGTTGCTGCCCAGGAGGCCGGCCGTCTTGCCGGCCTGCCCCTCTCCTTTCCCGGCCTTTGGTTTCCCCAGGGCGGGTGGGTGAGGCCGGCGCGCCTTGCCGCGCGGCAGGGGGAGGGGCTCAGACTTTGCCTGGGGGAGCCCGTGACGGGACTTTGCCCCACCAGTGAGGGCTGGCAGGTGGAAACTGTCCGGGGAGGCTACACGGCCGCGGCGGTGGTGGTGGCGAATGCCGTTGCCGCGCGAAAGCTTCCCCCCCTGGTAAGCCTCCCTTTGCAGCCGGTGCGGGGCCAGATCACGGAGGTCGCCGCCACCCCGACGAGTCTGCGCCTTGAACCCGTGGTCTGCGGCGAAGTGTATCTCACCCCGGCGCTTGCCGGGCGCCATGTACTGGGGGCAAGCAGCCGCTTCGACGATGCGGGCACCGATCTGCGGACGGCAGAACACGCAGAAAACCTGGCGCGGCTTGCCGCCGGCACCCCGGCCCTCTACGCCGCGCTGGGGGGCGAAGGCGCGCGCATCGTGGGTGGCCGGGCGGCGGTGCGCTGTTCCGCGCCGGGCGCCATGCCCATCGTCGGCCTCGCCGCGCCGGGATTGGGGGTGAGCCTCGCCCATGGCACGCGGGGACTGATCACCACGGGACTGGCGGGGGAAATCCTCGCCGCAGCCCTCACCGGCACCCTGCCGCCCGTGCCCCGCGGTCTCCTGGAGGCCGCCTCCCCGCAACGGTTTTCCGGCCTTGAGGTCCGTCAAGGCGAAGTCCCTGGTTTTTTCGGAGAATGAAGTCATGACCGTGGTCCCCCTCACTCCCCCTGCCGCAAAACTCCATCCCTTCGCCCTTTTCAACCTGGGTTTCCGCCCCTTCTTTCTCCTGGCGGCGGTGTTTTCCCTGCTTTCCATCCCCCTGTGGACGGGCAGCCAGCTCTACGCCTGGCCCCTGCCGGCGCCCCTGCCGGTGGCGCCTGCCGCCTGGCACGCCCACGAGATGATCTTCGGCTATGCGCTGGCGGTGGTGGCCGGATTTCTCCTGACTGCCGTGCGCAACTGGACGAATCTTCCCACCCTACGTGGGCCGGCCCTGGCGGCGGCTTGTGCCCTGTGGCTTGCCGCGCGGCTCATGATGGGCTTTGCCCCCAGGGCTTGGCATCTCGCCGCGCTTTTCGACCTTGCCTTCGGGCTGTTCCTCGTCGGCGCCCTCGCCCAGCCGCTCGCTCGCGCCGGGCAGTGGCGGCAGTACGGGATCGTCTCCAAGGTGCTGCTCCTCGTGCTGGCCAACGGGCTTTTCTATTGGGGGGCGATGTCCCACGCCCCGGCGGTGCGCTGGGGACTCTATTCCGGGCTCTATCTGGTGGTCTCCCTGATTTTCGTCATGGGTCGGCGCGTCGTGCCCTTTTTCATCGAGCGGGGGGTAGGCTATCCGGTGACCCTGAAAAACCGCGTCTGGGTGGATCGGGCGAGCCTCGCCTTGATGCTGCTCTTCTGGGCGGCGGATGTCTTCTTGCCCTGGCCGTGGCTTGCGGGAGTGAGTGCGCTGGCGCTTTTCGTGGTGCACGGGGTGCGGCTTTACGACTGGCATACGCCCGGGATTTGGCGCAAGCCCTTGCTGTGGATTCTGTACCTCGGCTATGGGGCGGCGGTGCTGGGCTTTGCCCTCAAGGCGCTGGCCATCTGGGCGGGGGTGTCGCCCTTCCTGGCCGTGCATGCCTTCGCCGCCGGCGGCATCGGGCTGATGACGGTGGGCATGATGGCGCGGGTGAGCCTTGGCCACACCGGCCGCAGCATCCAGGCACCACCCCGGTTGCTGACGGCAGTGTTTTTCCTCATGTTGGCGGCCTTCGTGACCCGGGTGCTGGGCCCCCTGTTCTGGCCGGCGGCCTATCCCTTCTTCCTCGGCGCAACCCAGTGGCTGTGGGCGCTGGCCTTCGCCCTTTTCCTCTGGATTTATGCGCCCATGTGGCTGCGCCCCCGCATCGACGGCCAGCCGGGCTAAGGGCTCGTTTCGGCCAGACTGTCCACCCAGCGGGCGGCGGCGAGCTGGGCTTCCATGAGGTCGTGGGGGCTGAGTGCCGGCAGTTCCCGCAAAATGGCCGCCACGGCGTCGAAGTCGGCCTTCTCCATCGCCTCGCAGAGGCGAAGCAGACGCCCCAGTTGTCCCTGCCGCTCAAGCAGGGCGATTTTCAGATCGTCATCCAGGCGCAACTGTTCCACGAGGTCTGCCAGGGGCTGTCCCAGCAGCACGTCGAGGAGGGAGAACACACCGGTCATGAAGGCCTGATCCTGTAGCACGCGGTCCTTGGCGGCGCCGATGCGGGCGAGGATCTCCATGGTCTTCCCCCGCGCCGCCGCCAGCCGCATGAGGGGGGTGGGATAGGGCCCGCTGCCCTGCTCCAGGGCGAAGAGGAGGAGCTGCAGCCAGCGCAGGAGCTGGCGGCGGCCCAGCACGACGATGGCCTGGGAGAGGCTGCGGATGCGTTGGGTGACACCACAGGCCACGGAATTGGTGAGCCGCAGCAGACTGTAGGTGAGCTTGGGGTCCTGCTTGAAGGCGTTTTCCAGCTCCGTGGTTTCCGCATCTTCCAGCACCAGGGCCAAAAGCTTGAGCAGCGTAAGCTGGGAGGGATCGGCCCGCCGCGCCTCCATGACCAATGGCCTGGCAAAGAAATAGCCCTGGAAATAGTGGAAGCCCAGCTCAAGGCAGGTGACAAACTGGCCGCGGTCGTCGATTTTTTCCGCGAGCAGCTTGGCAGGCCAGGGTTTGAGCCGCTGGCAGGCTTCGTGCAGGGCTGCCGTATCCATGCCCATCACGTCCACCTTGACGATGTCCACCAGGGGCAGAAGCATCCGGTATTCCTCCCGCAGCACGGTGAAATCGTCGAGGGCGAGGGTGAAGCCCGCCTTCTTGAGCGCCACGCAGCGGTCCACCACGGCGCGATCCACTTCCACCGTCTCCAGGATTTCCAGCACGATCTGATTGGCGGGCAGGAGTTCGATCATGTCGGAAAGCAGCATTTCCCGGCTCACATTGATGAAGCCCAGGGCCTGGCCGAGAACGGCCTGCACCCCCATCTCGGAGAAAAGGCGGGTGATGACCTGGGCCGTGGCGGCGAGGTCGCTTTTCACGTTGGCGGTTCCGCTCGCGCTGTCGCGGAAGAGGAGCTCGTAGGCGAAAAGATTCTGCTGCCGGTCGAGGATGGGCTGACGGGCGAGGAAGATGCGCTCTTCCATGGTCTTCTCCCGTCAGCGGCGTCGGGCTGCGGCGCGGTTGAAGGCGGTGATGCATTCGTGCACCACCCCACGTAGGTCGTCCTCCCCGGAGACCAGGCATTCGCCGCTCACGGGTGCGCCCCGGGGTGGGGCTTCCACCGCCGGCAGGCTGGCCGGGGCGGGCGAAGACGGCTTGACCACTTCCGTAACCGGTCGGTCAGGGGCAGGAATGATGGGCTGGGAATGATGCCGCCGGTTTTCCTCTTCCAGGGCCGCCTGTCTTGCCTTGAGCTGCTGGAAGGCGGCGTTTTCGCGGCTACCCATGACGAGGACGGCGGCGAAGGCCCCGGCGGCGGCGAAGAGGAGGGCCGCTGCCCCCAGCCAGAGGCCGCGGGGAAAGCCCGGCCGCACAGGGCTTGCCGCGGCCACGGCCGCTTCCGGGGGTGGGGCCGGCGGGGGTTCTGGTTCTGCCGGCGCCTCCTTCGCCTCGGGGTCCTCGGCGTGCGCGGGCTCGTCCACGGAAGTGGGGCGGCGCCAGAGGGCGAGCAGACGGTCCTTCAACCGGAGGGCAAGTTTGATCACGCCATGTTTCCCGAGTCCTGCCTCCTTTAACGGCAGGCAGAGGCGGGACTTGAACGCGGCTTACCGCCCGTGCCGGGAGGCGGCGAAATCCAGCATGCGCTGGATGGGCACCACCGCGCGGCGGCGGATGGCTTCGTCGATGTGGATCTCGTTGGCGCCGGTGGTGAGCACCCGCTCCAGGCTGGCAAGACTGTTCATGGCCATCCACGGACAGTGGGCACAGCTTGCACAGGTGGCCCCGGCCCCGCCGCTGGGGGCTTCGAGGAAGACTTTGTCGGGGGCGGCCTCGCGCATTTTGTGCAGGATGCCGTTGTCGGTGGCGACGATGAATTCCCGGTTGGGGAGTTCCCGCACGGCGCGGATGAGGGTGGTGGTGGATCCCACCACGTCGGCCTGGGCCACCACCTCGGCCGGGGATTCCGGATGCACGAGCACCGCCGCGCCCGGGTGCCGCTGTTTCATCTGGGCGAGGAGATCGGCCTTGAACCGCTCGTGCACCACACAGCTCCCGTCCCAGAGGAGGAGGTCGGCACCGGTCACCCGCTGCACATAGCTTCCCAGATGTTTGTCCGGCGCCCAGAGGATCTTCCGCCCCTGGGCATGGAGGTGGGCCACCACCTCGACGGCGATGCTGGAGGTCACCACCCAGTCGGCGCGGGCCTTCACCGCTGCGCTGGTGTTGGCATAGACGACCACGGTACGATCCGGATGGGCATCGCAGAAGGCGGCGAAGCGGTCGGCCGGACAGGCATCGTCCAAGGAGCAGGTGGCTTCCTTTTCCACCAAGAGCACCCGTTTTTCCGGATTGAGGATTTTGGCCGTCTCCCCCATGAAACGCACGCCCGCCACCACCAGGGTGCGCGCCGGATGGGCGCGGCCGAAGCGCGCCATTTCCAGGGAATCCGCCACACAGCCGCCGGTCTCATCGGCCAGGGTTTGCAAGGCGGCGTCGGTGTAATAGTGGGCCACCAGCACGGCATCCTGGTCCGCAAGCAGCCGCTTGATGCGAACGAGCCGGGCCGCCTGGTCTTCCGCGGGGGATTCGAGGGGAAAGGGGAGGGTGGGTTCCATGGGCGCCTCGAGGGGTTGGGGCCGCTAACGGATGATTTCCACGCGGCCGGGATGCCTGGTGCGAAAGAGCTTGGCGGGGCGGCGACTGCCATTGCGGCGGGTGGCGCCGGTTTCCTCGATCAGGTTGCGGGTGAGGATCCACTTGCGGAAATTGCGCTTGTCCAGCCGCTCCGAGCGGATGATTTCGTACACCTCCTGCAGCTCGCCAAGGGTGAATTCGGCGGGTAGAAACTGGAAAGCAATGGTGGAGTAGCCCAGCTTGGCCACCAGCCGCTCATGGGCCTTTTCCACGATCTCCCGGTGATCGAAGGCTAAGGGCGGCAGCGCCCCGTAGGGAAACCAGGCCGCTTCCGTGGCATCCGAGCTGGGCTTGAGCTGCAGCCGGTCGGCGGGGGCGAGCCCATAATAGGCAACGGAAATCACCCGCTCGCGGGGATCGCGGTCCGGACGGCCGAAGGTGTAGAGCTGCTCCAGATAGACGTCGGTGATCCCCGTCTCCTCCTTCAATTCCCGCAACGCGCAGGCGGCGAGGTCCTCCTTGAGGTCGAGGAAGCCGCCCGGCAGCGCCCACTGACCGGCAAAGGGCGGATTGCGCCGGCGCACGAGCACCAGTTGCAACCGCTCCTCGCGGATGGTGAACAGCACCACATCCGTGGTGACCGCGGGATGGGGGTGGGAGTAGCAGAAGGGAGCCACGCCTGTCACAGGTCTGTCATCCGGACCCCGAGAATAGTGTCCGGATTACACTATGTCAAGGCGGACTCAGCGGTACTTGCGCACGAGACCCACCACCACGCCGTAGATTTCCAGGCTGCCGGCGGGGCGGATGGGCCGATAGGCAGGATTGGCGGGTTTGAGGAGAAAGCCTTCGCCATCCCTGTCCAGGAATTTGAGGGTGAACTCGTCGTCCACGATGGCCACCACGATGTCCCCCACCTCGGCGGTGGGGCGGCGTTCCACCACCACGATGTCCCCTTCGCGGATGCCCGCCTCCACCATGGAATCGCCCTTGACGGTGATGAGCACGGTGCGGGAGGGGCGCTCGATGAGGTATTCATCGAGGGTGAGGCCTTCCGGGTTGCCTTCCGCTGCCGGGTGGGGGAGGCCGGCGCGCACGCTTTCCACCCGGGGGCGCTGGAAAAAGCGGGCGGTGGGCTTGAGCCGGCGGTCCGGCGCGGTTTCCAGGAAGCCCGCGCGCTTGAGCCGTTCGATGAGGGCGGCAACCGACGACTTGGAGCGCAAACCCAGGAGCTCGCCCATGGTGGAATAGGCGGGCAGCACGCGGTGGCGGGCGTAGAAATCCTGCAGCTTGGCGAGGTAGCGGGCATCGTCCCCCATGCCGGCATCCTATCGAACGAATGTTCGATCCGTCAAGACTCGTGATGCTGATCGCCGGGCCCGCCGCTTGTCGGCCAACCCAGGCGCTGGCGTGGAACTTGCATGCGTATTTGCGCAGGTTGGGGCATGATCCAAAAGGACCGGGTCGTGTTACGCTAATATATCCCGTGAGGCGGGATGGGGGTCGGCGGGTGCCGACGCAAAAGCAACAACAAAACGAGGAAACGCCAACATGGATGTCGAGATCATTACAGTCATCATGGCTTCGGCCATCATCGTCATGCTCTACTGCCTGTGGCTGGTCTTCAGCCTGAAATCGCGGGTGCCCGGCGGGGTGGTGGGCAAACGCTGGCGGGTGCTCACCGCCATGGTGGTGTTGTTCTCCATCGGTTACGCCGCCATGCCCTTTCTCGGTGAGCTCTCGGAGGTCACGCTCCGGTACGTGGTGGCGCTGATTTTCTTCTTCGGCGCGATCTATGTGGCCATCACCATCAAGCTCATCCATACCGTGATCGAAGAACTGTCGGCTTGAAATGGAACTCACCATGGACCCCCGGCTGGTTTTCGTGCGCACCGCCAAGGGCGAGGAGGAATTCGAACGTCGCAGCCATGGCCTCGCCCACACGCTGCGGCGGGTGCTGATCCTGGTCGATGGCAAGTCGCCGGTGTCCCGCATCCTCGAGCGGGCACTGGGGGTGCCGGACGTGGAGGCGGCGCTGGCCACCCTGGCCCAGGAGGGCTACATTGCCACCGCGGAGGAAGCGGGGCGGCGCGGCCGCGCCGTGGGTGACCCCAAGGCGGAGCTGATCGCCCTGGCCCGTTCCCTCCTGGGGGCGCAAAGCGGGAAGGTGGTGAAAAAAATCGAGGAATCGGGGCAAAGCCCGCAGGAGCTCGCCGCCACCATCGATTCCTGCCGTAAGCTCATCAAGCTCTTCATCGACGACGCGAAGGCGGAGGAATTCGCCCGCCGCGCCCACGAGCTGCTTTTCTCCAGCACCCAGATGGGTCCCTTCTGAGCCTCAAGCGGCCTTCGCCTCGGTGCGATTGCGTCCCCCCCGCTTGGCTTCCAGAAGCGCCTGGTCGGCGCGGGCAAGCGCCGCATTCTCCGACTGATCGTTACGGTTGTACTCGGAAAGCCCGCCGCTCCAGGAGAGGGCGTGCACCACGCCGGGCGCAAGCTCCAGCGTGGCGGGCATGCTGCGGCGCAGCCGCTCGGCCAGTTCCATCGCCCGCTTCAAGGGCGTGTTGGGGAAAATCACGCAGAACTCGTCACCTCCCAAGCGGGCCACGAAGTCACTGGACCGGAGCCGCTCTTTGAGGGCCTTGCCAAACTGGACGATGAGCTGGTCGCCGGCATCGTGGCCATAGATGTCGTTGATCCGCTTGAATTCGTCGATGTCCAGGATGAGCAGACTGGCCGGCCAACCCTCCTTCACCTGCTGGAAAATTTCGTGTTGCTTGGCGTCGAAGCTGCGCCGGTTGTGTACCTGGGACAGATGATCCATGCCCGCCGAATTCACCACGGCCAGGTGCTTGCCCACCGTGAGCTTCGCCAACTGGTACATGACGTGAAAGGCCAGCTGCAGCTCCTCCAACTGCACGTTGTAGGCTTTGCGCAGGCGGTTTTTGCCGAGGTCGGAGAAGAGCTTGGTGAGCGCGGCAAGATCGTCCTGCAGGGCCCGGTTGCCGTAGAAGTAGATGAGGGCCAGCGTCAGAGCTAGGAGCAAAACCAGTCCCGCCCAGACCAGGACGAAACTGGTTTTGAGGTCGGAAAGCAGCCCCCCCGGGGGCGGCGCGGACCAGGTGGCAAGCCGCCAGGGCGTGCCGGAAATTTCCGTGTACCGGGGCGGGGTGATGGCCTTGAGGCCTTCATCGCCCCGTTTGAGCACGGTGACGAAGTGGCCCCCTTCCTCCTGCTGCAGTTCCGCGTAGCCATCGAGGAGGGGGGTGCCGGAGAAAAGGAGCTGGATGTCGCCGAGATCGCGGGCAAGGAGCACGTAGCCCAGCAGGTGGTCGTTGTCCGGATGGCGCACGGGGGCGGAAAAGCGCAGGTTGAGCCGATCCACCCGCATGGCGTCGGGGCTGTCCGGTTTTTGCCGCAAAAGCTCGATGAGTTCCCGCTGGGCGGGGCTCAAGCTCCCGGCGACGGGTTGCCTTCCCGCCGCCTCGTCTTCGCTCAGGATCTGGATCTCCTGCAAGTCCGGGTACAGGCCCCGCAGGGTGGCGACGAGATTCTGACGGGCGGTGTGGTCCCCTTCGGCGAGGACCTCGAGGGTCAGGGGGGAGCGGGCGATGGCGCGGGCCTCCTCGCGCAGGCGGATGGGCAGGTTCTGCAACTGGGCGGCGAGGACGGCCTGGGCATAGGGTGGCGGTTCCCTCTTGAGGTAATGCTGGTGCAGGGAAACCACGGCATGCAGCAGGAATCCCCCCGCCGAGGCGGCCAGGGCCAGCACGAAGAATCCCACCAAAAACAGGCGGGCGAGGGAAGGCTTCATGACGCGCTTCTGCTCCGCTCACCGCTCCGGTCTTGCCGCCGGAGCCCGTGGTTGAGTGTTTTTCCGGCCATGCCGGGCTGTCTCCTTCCCGGGGCCTTGAGCACATTCCGTGCCAGGCGTATAGGGGCCGGCTATTGCCTGCCGGTGCTGCCAAATCCGCCGCTACCCCGTTCGCTTGCCTGGAACTCCTCGACGATGTCGAAGGCCACCCGCACCACGGGAACGATCACCAGTTGGGCGATCCTGTCCAGGGGATGCAGGGTGAATGCCTCCTGGCCGCGGTTCCAGCAGGAGACGAAAAGCTGTCCCTGGTAGTCGGAGTCGATGAGGCCCACCAGATTGCCCAGCACGATGCCGTGTTTGTGGCCGAGCCCCGAGCGGGGCAGGATGAGGCCCGCATAGCCCGCGTTGCCGATGTGGATGGCAAGCCCCGTGGGGATGAGTTCGGTCTGCCCGGGGGCCAGGCATAAGGGTGCCTCGATGGCGGCGCGCAGATCGAGGCCGGCGGAGCCCGCCGTGGCATAGGCGGGCAAAAGCGCCTTCATCCGGGGATCAAGGATTTTGAGTTCGATGGTTTCCATGCCCGGCCTTGACTGGCCTGTTATGGGGAGGCGGTGACGCTATTATGCCCGGCCCCCCCTGTTGCTGGGAATGGAAACCGGCGTGTTCAGCGCGCAGAATTCGTAGCCGCGTACAGGGTTGCGATATGGCAGATGAGGGCGCGGGCGAGCTCGATCTTGGGTCCCGGCGGCAGGGCGTGCACGCCATTGTCGTCGAACAGGGTGAGCCGCGAGGTGTCGCCCCCCACCGCCTCCTGGACCAGGTTTGCCGCAAGCAGCGGCAGATGCTTGCGCCGGCGCTTGAGTTCGGCGAACTCGTGGAGATTTTCGCTTTCCCCGGCAAAGCCCACACAGAAGGGCGGGTTGGGCCGGCTGGTCACGTTGGCGAGGATGTCCGGATTGGGGGCAAGCTCCAGGGTGAGGATGTGGGCATCCTTCTTGATCTTGTGTTCCGACGGGTTGAGGACGTAGTAGTCCGCCACCGCCGCCACGCTGATGAAGATGTCCGCCGTGTCCACTTCCGCGTTCACCGCGTTGAGCATCTCCTGGGCGGAAACGACGGGGATCACCTTCGCGCCCCGCGGGGCTTTGAGCTGGGTGGGGCCGGTGATCAGGGTCACCGTGGCGCCGGCTTCCAGGGCGGCGCGGGCTACCGCATAGCCCATTTTGCCCGATGAGCGGTTGGTGATGCCCCGCACGGCATCGATGGCCTCGAAGGTGGGGCCCGCCGTCACCAGCACCCGTTTGCCGTCAAGGAGTTTGGGCTGGAAGAAGGCCTCCAGGTCCTCGAGCAGTTCGGCAGGCTCCAGCATGCGCCCCATGCCCCACTCGCCGCAGGCCTGCTCGCCGCTTGCGGGACCCAGCACCACGATGCCATCGCGACGGATTTGCTCCAGGTTGCGCTGGGTCGCGGGGTTTTCCCACATCTGCCGGTTCATGGCAGGGGCGACAAGAAGTGGGCACTCACGCGCAAGACACAGGGTGGACAAAAGGTCGTCGGCCCGTCCCTGGGCCAGCTTGGCGAGGAAGTCGGCACTGGCGGGCGCCACCAGGCAGGCGTCCGCATCCCGGGTGAATTCGATGTGGGCCATGCCATTGTCGATGCGGGGATCCCAGAGGCTGACGAACACCGGCTTGCCCGACAGGGCCTGCAGGGTGACGGGGGTGATGAAGCGGGTGGCGGCCTCCGTCATCACCACCTGCACCTCCATACGCCGCCCCACGAGAAGGCGCGTCAGTTCCGCCGCCTTGTAGGCGGCGATACCGCCGGTTACCCCCAGCAATATGCGTTTGGAATCAAAATCCGCCATAATCCGTCCGTTTCAACGAGAACCCTTGCGGCCCCCAACCCGGCCCCAGCCGGGACATCGCTTCCCGGGGAAAGGGGGCTTTCCGCGATGAGGTTCTCCTGCCAACGATCAGGGAGTGATTCATGGCCATTGCCGACTGGCCCGCGGCGGAGCGGCCGCGGGAGCGCCTCATCAGCCAGGGGGCGCAGGCCCTTTCCGATGCGGAACTGCTCGCCATCTTCCTGCGAACCGGAGTTGCCGGCAAGAGCGCGGTGGATCTTGCCCGGGATCTCATCGCCCATTTCGGCTCCCTCAACCGGCTGTTTGGCGCCTCCTATGCCGAATTCCAGCGCCTGCCCGGCCTGGGGCCGGCCAAATACGCCCAGATGCAGGCGGTGCTGGAGCTCGCCCGCCGCGCCCTGGCGGAACGGGCGGAAAAACAGGATGCCCTTTCCTCGCCCCAGGCGGTGCGGGACTATCTGCGGCTGCGCCTGGCCGACCGCCCCCATGAGGTGTTCGTCGCGGTCTTCCTGGACACCCAGAACCGGGTCATTGCCTGTGAGGAGCTCTTCCGCGGCTCCCTCAAGGAAACCAGTGTCTATCCCCGGGAAGTGGTCAAGCGGGCGCTCACTCACAATGCCGCCGGGGTGATCCTTGCCCACAACCACCCCTCCGGGGTGGCGGAGCCCAGCCGCGCCGATGAAGCCCTCACCCGGGCGCTCAAGGAAGCCCTCGCCCTCATCGACGTGCGGGTGCTGGACCATTTCATCGTCGCCGCCGGCACCCCGGGGGTGTCCTTCGCCGAACGGGGCCTGCTGTAGGGTTGGCCTCAGGGCACCACGCGGTCGATCACCACCGTGACTTCCCGCGCCCCCGGTTTCACGGGGGCGCTCACGCCCTCCAGGTCGCCGGGCCGGGGGGTGGCGTTGCCACTTTTGCTGATGCGGGCTCCCACCACCACCTCGCGCGCGCCCGACAGGCGCATTGCGGGGGACATGGCTTGGCTGTCGTCGAGGCGGAAGGGGGCGGGCAGCTCCCGCGCCTTCAGGCGCAGGATGGCGAGAGGCATGCGGGGCCCGTTCACCGCGCGGGCGAAGACGAAGACCGTGTCCTCCGGCGCAACCCGTGCCCGCAGGGATTCATGAAGCCGCACCGTGCCGCTGATGGCGGCCTTTTGCTCTGCGCGGGGGGTGGCTGCTCCGATTTCCTCGAGCTGCTGGCGGACGGTGGCGGCGTCCTCCGAATCCGCCGGCAGGCGGGCGAGGAGGCGCTTCCAGTGGCGGGCGGCGGTCTCCCGGTCGCCCGCCTCCAGCGCCGCGTAACCGGCAAGATAAAGCGCCTTGCCATTGTCCGGATCGAGTTCCAGGGCGCGGGCAAGCAGCGCCTGGGGTCGGCCCGCAAGCCGCTGGCCCTGGGCCATGGCGAGGGCATCGGCTTGGTCGGCGAGTACCTGGGCATCCCGGGGCAGAAGCTTTGCTGCCCGTTCCATGGCGGCGGCCGCCTCCGGGTAACGCTCCAGCGCCATGTAGGCCTTGGCCAGCATGCGCCAGCCGGTGGCATCCTCCGGCGCCTCCTTGAGGTGTTTTTCCAGCGCCGGCAGCAGGGCCTGCACCTGCTGGGTGGGTGTGAGCCCCGTAAGGCGGGGCGCCGTGATGGCCGCGGGTTCTCCCAGCCGCCAGTAAAGGCTCGCGGCGGCCAGGGGAAGGAAGAGGGCGAGGAGGACTGCCGGCCAGCGGGGGAAAAGAGCCGCGGGCTTCCCCTCCCCGGTGATGTCCTGCAAAAGCCGACGTTCCAGCTCCCGGCGGGCGGCCTCGTAGTCGGCTTGGGACAGGGTGCCCGCCTCCCGGTCGGCTTCGAGTTCCGCAAGCTCATCCCGATAGACCGCCACGTTGGCGGCGTCGTGGGGCAGGGAGAGGCGCTGCCCGCGCAGGAGGGGGAGCACGACAAAGAGCACGGCAAGCAGGGCCAAAAGCCCCGCCGCCAGGAGGAAAGCGGTCATGACTGGGAATCCCTGGCGGTGTTTTGGCTATCCAGCAGCGCCCGCACCCGTGCCGCCTCCTCCGGGTCGAGGGGGCTGTCCGGCAGGCTTTGGCGGCGGCGCAGGAGGAAATAGACGAAACCGGCGAGTCCGCCGACGAGGAGGAGAAAAGGCCCGAACCAGAGGAACCAGGTGGTGGATTTCAGCGGCGGCCGGTAAAGGACGAAGTCACCGTAGCGGTCGGTGAGATAGCGTTTGATTTCCGCATCGCTTTTACCTTGGCGCATGAGCTCGCGGATTTCCCGCCGTAGGTCCTGGGCGAGATCGGCTTGGGAATCCGCGAGGCTTTCGTTCTGGCAGACGAGGCAGCGGAGTTCCCGGGCAAGGGCCATGAGCCGCGCCTCCAGTGCCGGGTCCGGGGCCTCGGGTGGGGCTTCCCCGCCAAACGCCGGGGCGACAGCAGCAAGGAGAAAGAGACAGGCGGCAAGCCAGGTCTTCATCGGGACAGCTCCGCCACTAAGGGCAGGATTTTGGTGCCCAGCACCTCCGGGGTCACCGGGCCGATGTGCTTCATGCGGATGATGCCCTGCCGGTCGATCACATAGGTCTCGGGCACGCCGTACACCCCGTAGTCGATGCCCACCCGGCCGTCGGCATCCATCACGCTCAGCTGGTAGGGGTTGCCGAAGCGGGCAAGCCACGCCTGGGCATCCGCCGGCTGGTCCTTGTAGTTGAGACCGACGATGGACACATCGCCGCTTTTCGCCAGGTCCACCAGCACCGGATGCTCCTCCCGGCAGGAGACACACCAGGATGCCCACACATTGAGAAGCCACACTTTCCCCCGCATGTCGGCGGGGGAGAAGGTTTTGTCTGGCGCATCGAGGCGGGGCAGGGTGAAGGCCGGCGCCGGCTTGCCCACCAGGGGCGAGGGCACTTCCCGCGGATTGCGCGACAGCCCCTGCCAGAGGAAGAAGACCAGCACCGCGAAAATGACGAGGGGGATGAGAAAACGCGCCATCAGGCCACACCCCCCGCCAGCGCCTGCGGTGCCGCGACTGCCCCTTCATGGCGGGTGCGGTAGCGCCGGTCGGTGAGGGCGGCGAGCCCCCCCAGTGCCATGAGGAGACAGCCGCCCCAGATCCAGCTCACGAAGGGCTTGTAATAGACCCGCACCACCCAGGCGCCATCCGGCAGCGGCTCGCCCATGGAGACGTAAAGGTGGCGGGTGAGGCCGGCGTCGATGGCGGCCTCCGTCATGGGCATGCGGGAGGCGTTGTAGACCCGCTTTTCCGGCCGCAGCAACGCCACGTGCCTGCCCTCCCGCAGGACCTCCACCCGCGCCTGGGTGGCCTGGTAATTGGGCCCGGTCCTGTCGGCCAGCTCCCGGAAGACGAAGGTGTAGCCGGCCACGGTGGTGTGGTCCCCCACCTTCATTTTCACGTCCCGCTCGATTTCGAATCCCTTCACCACCGTCACGCCGATGATGAACACCCCCACCCCGAGATGGGCGAGATGCATCCCCCAGAAGGCGCGCGGCGGCCTGTTGCGGCTGCCGCGCAAACGCTGCCACACCGCCACGGCGACCGTGGCGAAGACCCAGAAGGCGAGCAGAAAGCCGAGCATGATGAGAGGCGTCCAGTGGCCCAGCACCCAGGGCAGGAGGAGGCTTGTCACCACCGCGAGGCCGAAAGCCCATTTGAGGCGGGTCGCCAGGTCCGGAAGGGGGTGTTGCTTCCAGCGGGTGATGGGCCCCACCCCCATGAGGAAAACCACGGGGACCATCAGGGGCAGGAAGACGGCATCGAAATACGGCGGCCCCACGGAAATCTTGCCTAGACCCAGGGCGTCGATGAAGAGGGGATAGAGGGTGCCCAGCAGCACGGCGCCCGCCGCCACCAGGAGGAGCACATTGTTGGCAAGCAGCAGGGTCTCGCGGGAAAGCAGGGCGAAGCGGCCCCCCACCCCCACCCTGGGCGCGCGCCAGGCGAAAAGAAACAGCGACACGCCGATCACGAGGGCAAGAAAGCCCAGAATGAACACGCCCCGCCTGGGATCGGTGGCGAAGGCATGCACCGAGGTGAGCACCCCGGAACGGACGAGGAAGGTGCCTAGAAGGGACAGGGAAAAGGCGACGATGGCGAGCAGCACCGTCCAGCTCTTGAAGGCGCCGCGCTTTTCCGTCACCGCGAGGGAATGGATCAAGGCGGTGCCCACCAGCCAGGGCATGAAGGAGGCGTTTTCCACCGGGTCCCAGAACCACCAGCCGCCCCAGCCCAACTCGTAGTAGGCCCAGAAGCTGCCCAGGGCGATGCCCAGGGTGAGGAAGACCCAAGCCGCCGTGGTCCAGGGCCGCGACCAGCGTGCCCAGGCCGCATCCAGCCGTCCGGCCAGCAGCGCCGCCAGGGCGAAGGCGAAGGCGATGGAAAAGCCCACATAGCCCATGTACAGCATGGGCGGATGGAACACCATGCCCGGGTCCTGCAGCAGGGGATTGAGGTCGCGGCCTTCCAGGGGGGCGGGCAACAGGCGCTCGAAAGGATTGGAGGTGAGGAGCAAAAACAGCAGGAAACCCACGGCGATGGCCCCCATGACCCCCAGCACCCGCGCCACCAGATCATCCGGCAGGTGGCGGGAGAAGGCACTCACGAAAAGTCCCCACAGGGCGAGCATGAAGGTCCACAGCAGCATGGAACCTTCATGGCCTCCCCACACCGCCGTGAAGCGGTAGTGGAGCGGCAGCTCGCTGTTGGAATTGGCGGCCACGTAGCGCACGGAGAAATCATTGGTGAGGAAAGCGTAGGCGAGGCAGCCGAAGGCAAAGGCGAGGAAGACGAACTGTCCCACCGCGGCGGGGCGCGCCACCGCCATGAGATTGGGAGCGTTGCGGGCGGCGCCGAGGAAAGGCAGGGTCCCCTGCACCAGGGCGAGGAGCAGGGCGAGGATGAGGGCGAAATGACCGAGTTCAGGGATCATGGGGGCCTCAAGGGCGCAGTGTTTTGCCGGTCTGGGCGGCGGCCTTGCGCGCCTCTTCCAAAGAGTGGGCGGCCTCAGGCGGCATGTAGTTCTCGTCGTGCTTGGCCAGCACCTGATCGGCGACGAACAGGCCATCGGCCTTGAGCCGGCCCTGCACCACCGCGCCCTTGCCCTCCTTGAAGAGGTCGGGAAGGATGCCCTTGTAGGTGACGGGCAGGCGGTTTAACCGATCGGTGATGACGAAGCTCACCGTCAGGCCATCGGGCTCCCGCCGCAGGCTGCCTTCCTCCACCATGCCCCCGATGCGGAAGGTGCGATCCACGGGCGCTTCCCCCTTCGCCACCTGGGTGGGGGTGAAGAAGAACACCAGATTGCTTTCGAAGGCGTTGAGCACCAGGGCCGTGGCGGCGGCAAGGGCGGCAAGTCCGGCGGCGATTAGGGCGAGTTTCTTATGTCGGGGTTTCATTTCCGTTTTGGCGGGAAAGCCTGAGCATCTGATTCAAGCGGGCGAGCAAAGTTCTGCGGCGTCGGCCAAGCAGCCAGATCTCGCCCGCAAGACAAAGCAGGGTGACACCATAGGAACCCCACACGTACAGGCCATAACCGCCCATGTGCCAGAAGGCGGACCAACTGCCCCAATTCATGCTTCGCGCTCCAAGACTTCGCGCACCCAGGCGGTATTCTTTTCCCGTTCGAGGATGATGAGGCGGACCCGCGACAGCGCCGCGGCGATGGAATACATCCAGGCGGCCAAGGCCATGAGGAGCATGCCGATCAGCATGATCCTGGCCATGCTGGGCGCCCGCGTGAGACTGACGGAAGCGCCCTGGTGCAACGTGTTCCACCATTGTACCGAAAAATAGATGATGGGCACGTTCACCGCGCCCACCAGGGCGAGGATGGCCCCGGCCTTGTCGGCGCGGCGGGGATCGTCGATGGCGGCGGTCAGCGCGAGATAGCCCAGGTAAAGGAAAAGCAGGATGAGCTCCGAGGTGAGGCGCGCATCCCACACCCACCAGGTGCCCCAGGTGGGTTTGCCCCACAGCGCGCCCGTCCACAGGGCGACGAAGGTGAACATGGCGCCGGTGGGCGCCAGGGCCTGGGCCATCATGGAGGAAAGCCGCGTGTTGAAGGCAAGTCCGATGCCGGCCCAGAAAGCCATCACCAGGTAGATGAACATGGACATCCAGGCGGCCGGCACGTGGATGAAAATGATGCGATAGGCCTCACCTTGGGTGGCGTCGGTGGGGGCGAGGAAAAAGGACACATAAAGTCCCACGGCGCACAGCAGCGCGGCCGCGGTGTAGAACCAGGGGATCATGCGGCCGGCCAGGGGGTAGAAGGTGGCCGGGGAGGCGTATTTGAACCAGTTGATCTTCATCACTCAAGGGCAATACGCAGGGCCGCGGCGGCGACGAAGGGGGTGGCCAGCACGGCCAGAATCAGAAAGGCGCCCAGCAGGGACAGATGTCCTTCCGGCGTCATTCCCATCATGGTGGTCTCCACGGCGCCCGCGCCGAAAATCAAAACCGGAATGTACAGCGGGAGCACGAGTAGGGACAACAACACGCCGCCTCCGCGCAGACCCAGGGTGAGCGCAGCGCCAATGGCGCCGATGAGGGAGAGGGCGGGCGTGCCCAGAAGGAGCGATGCAAGCAACGCCAGCAGCGCGCTTGTCGGCAGGTCGAACTGCAGGCCCAACACGGGGGCCATGAAGGCCAGGGGCAGCCCGGAGACGAGCCAGTGGGCGAGCACCTTGGCGAGCACGATGGCGGACAGCGGAAAAGGAGCGAGCAGCATCTGTTCCAGAGTCCCATCCTGGTGATCGGCGGCGAACAGGCGGGGCAGGGCCAGCATGGCCGAAAGCAGGGCCGCCACCCACACCACGCCGGGTGCAATGAGGCGCAGCGTTTCCCGCTCCGGCCCCACACCCAAGGGGAAGAGGCTGACGACGATGACGAAAAAGATGAGACTCACCAGCACGTCCATCCGCCGGCGGTAGGCAACCAACAGGTCGCGGCGCACGAGGGTGAAGAAGATCCTCATGCCTCCCCCAAGGTCAGCCGGCGCAGGGCGATTTCCGGCAGATCGATGGGCTGGTGGGTGGTGAGGACCACAAGCCCCCCGTCGGCGAGATGGGCGCGCAGGCGGCTTTCGATCAACGCCGCGGCACGGCTGTCGAGGGCGGTCAAGGGTTCATCGAGCACCCAGAGGGGGGCATGGCTCACCAACAGGCGCGCAAGCGCCACCCGCCGCCGCTGCCCCTGGGAGAGGGTCTTGGCGGGAAGGTCCTCGCGGCCGGCGAGCCCCATCCCGGCCAGCGCCGCCCGCGCGGCCTCCTCCGACAGGGAGTCCCCCGCCAGGGTGGCGTTGATGTGGAGGTTTTCCAACGCGGTGAGCTCATCCTTGATGCCATTGTGATGGCCCAGGTAGAAGAGCGCGCCGCGGAAGCGGTCGGCCGCGGCGGCAAGCCCCTGCCCCTGCCAGCGCACCTCCCCGGTGAAAGGGGGGCTCAACCCACACAGGATGCGCAGAAGGCTGGTCTTGCCCGCGCCATTGGGGCCGGTGACGAGCAGGGCCTGTCCGGGAGCGAGGGTGAAACTCAGGCCGGAAAAGAGGGTGCGGCCGCCCCGTTCGCAGGAAAGATCGACGGCTTCCAGCATGGTGAGGAAAACGAAAGAGCGGCACGATACCGCCTCTTGAGGGATTTTGCAAACTTCTGTATAGTTCCGCCTTTTTCCAGCAAGGTAAGGAATCTGCCATGGCGCGCGTATGCAAAGTGACCGGCAAGAAACCGATGGTGGGCCACAACGTGTCCCACGCCAACAACAAGACCAAGCGTCGCTTCCTGCCCAATCTCCAGTACCGCAAATTCTGGGTGGAAAGCGAGAACCGCTGGGTGCGCATGCGGGTGACCAACGCCGCCCTGCGCACCATCGACAAGAAAGGCATCGATGCCGTCCTCGCCGAACTGCGGGCGAAGGGCGAGCGCATCTGAGTGCCGGAATCCGGAGACTGAATCATGGCGAAAGGCGGACGGGAAAAGATCAAGCTCGAGTCCACGGCGGGCACGGGCCATTTCTACACCACGACCAAGAACAAGCGCACCACACCGGAAAAGCTCGAGTTCAAGAAATATGATCCGGTGGCGCGCAAGCACGTGCTGTACAAGGAAGCCAAGCTCAAGTAAGGACCCTCTTCATTTCCGCCCGATTCTTAAGCGGGCGGTTTTTCACGAAGCAAAAAGGCCAACGCGTGGGTTGGCCTTTTTGCTTGAGTTGGGCCCAATTACGCGTAGGCGCGAAGCTGCCGGGCAAAGCGTTGCATGGCTTCGATGCCGGTGGCCTCGGCACGCTGGCACCACTCCTCCAGACGCTTGAGGAGCTCCTCCTGGCTTGCCGTGGAACGCGCCCAGAGGCCGGCCAGCTCCTTGCGCATGGTGTAGATGGTGGCAAGCACGCGGCTCATATGCAGGGCCTTTTCCAGAACTTCCTTTTCCGGTGCCGGCAGCGCCGCCTCATCCAGATGCAGCCACTTGCGGAAGGTCTTCACATTGAGCTCGTGGATGTTGAGCTTGGCGATCTCCTCGCGCAAGGTGGATTTCACGCTCTGCACAAAGCGGGCCATCACCTCGTAACGGTGGGTGAGCACGGCCTGCAGGGTGGCGGCGTCCGCCGCCGTCTTGCCGGGAATGATCTGCGGCTTGCCGGCGACCTTCTTCACCCGCGCCAGTCCCAGCATTTCCAGCAGGCGGATGTAGAGCCAGCCAATGTCGAATTCCCACCATTTGGCGGACAGCTTGGCCGAGGTGGGATAGGCGTGGTGGTTGTTGTGCAGTTCCTCACCGCCGATGATGATGCCCCAGGGGACGATGTTGGTGGAGGCATCGTCGGCAGCGAAGTTGCGGTAACCCCAATAGTGGCCGAGGCCATTGATGACGCCGGCGGCCATGAAGGGAATCCACATCATCTGCACCGCCCACATGGTGATGCCGATGGGGCCGAAAAGGACGACATCGATCACGAACATGATGCTGACCCCGAGGGCGCTGTGCTTGGCGTAGAGGTTGCGCTCCAGCCAGTCGTCCGGGGTGCCTTTGCCGTATTTCTCGATGGTCTCCCGGTTCTTTGCCTCCTGGCGGTAGAGCTCGGCTCCCTGCCAGAGCACTTTGCGGATGCCAAAAATCTGCGGGCTGTGGGGATCGTTCACCGTCTCACACATGGCGTGGTGCTTGCGATGGATTGCCGCCCACTCCCGGGTGATCATGCCGGTGGTCAGCCAAAGCCAGAAGCGGAAGAAGTGGCTGGCGATGGGATGCAGATCGAGCGCCCGGTGGGCCTGGTGACGGTGCAGGAAAATCGTGACCGAGGCGATGGTGATGTGGGTGAGCACCAGGGTGACGGCCACGTAACCCCACCAGGGCATTGAAATCAAACCAGTGAACATAAAATGCAGAACCTTTACGGAAATGACGGAAAACCCATTGTACCGGATTGCTTCAAAAAGACAACTAAGTCTTTTTTTCGGACTCAGTGGGCAGGATGCGGATATCGCGGTGGGGATAGGGAATCTCAATCCCCTCCGCCTTGAATCGCCGCCAGATTTCCAGGTTGAGTGCCGAGCGCAGGTTGAGCTGGCCTTCCTCCGGATCGGCGATCCACACCACCAGCTCCAGATTGATGCCGCTGTCGGCAAACTCGCGCAGGAAGGCGGCGGGCCCCGGTTCCCTGAGCACCCGCGGATGGCTGCGGGCCACTTCGACAAGGATGGCCATGGCCCGTTCCACATCGCTGCCATAACCCACCTGCACCGGCAGGTTGATGCGCAGTTGGCGGTCGCTGAAGGAATGGTTGATCACCACCGAGGACACCAGGGCCTCGTTGGGGATGATGGCCTCGGTTCCATCCGTGGCGCGCAGGACCGTGTAACGGGTTTTGATCTCGGTGACGGTGCCGTAGCGGTTGTCGATGGTCAGGAGATCACCGATGCGCACCGAACGGTCGAGGAGGATGATGAAGCCGCTCACATAGTTGGCGGCGATCTTCTGCAGGCCGAAGCCGAGGCCCACGCCCAGGGCGCCGCCGAAGAGGGAGAGAAAGGTGATATCGACGCCGGCAAGGGGCAGGGCGATGACCACCGCGATGACGATGAGCACGCCCCGCGCCAGTTTGGAAAACACCAGCCGCAGGCTGTGATCCAGCGCCTCGCTCCTCATCAGCCGGTTTTCCAGGATGCGGCCGAGATAGAGGGCGATGAGCAGGGCGATGACCACCGCCAGCACGCCCTGCAGCACGAGGAGCAGCGAAATCCTCTGCCGACCAATGGTAAAACCGATGTCGTCCATCACCGCCACCACTTCCTGGGTGAGGCCGGTGAGGTGAAGCGCGAGTCCCACCAGCACCGTCCAGGTGACGGCATGCTCCACCAGGCGCAGCACGCCACTGGGCACGAACACATAGCGCAGCAACTGGGAGGCCACGCGCATCAGGGTGAGGGCGAAAAGCAGCGGGATGGCGACGTTGAGCAGGGTCGGTGCAAACCAGGTCTTCAACAGCGCCTTGGCGGGCAGAAGCAGCAGCACGGCGAGGGCGGGGGCCGCCGCGTGGCGCAGGCCGAGCAGGGAGGGTTTGCTGGGATCCGGCGGTGCTAGACGGCGCTTGAGTGCGCCGGCCAGCAGCCAGGCAAGGGCCACCGCCAGACCGATCACCGCGGCCTGCCAGAGCATGGCCGGGCGGTCGAGATCGGCCAGCGCCTCAAGCAACAGGTTATGGGCTTGCTGGGTGCGGTTCATGGTCCACTTGTTCAGGGGTGCTTGCGGGAGTGCTGGCGGTGGCGTTGCCAGTTGGCGGCATACGCCTCGGCCAGGCGCGGGTTGCCGCGCAGGATGAGGACATTTTCCGCGTTTTTGAACTGCCCTGCATAGGTGAAATTCATGGAGCCGGTGATGACCGCCGCCTGCGCCGTGCCCGGATCGATGATGATGACCTTGCTGTGGGCGGCGCTGTGCTGGTCATCCAACCAGACCGGTATTCCGGCCTCCGCCAGGAGCCGGATGCGGCTGTTCTCCAGCTTCAGGGACTGTTCTGCATCCGCCACCACCTGCACATCGACGCCGCGCCGTTTCGCTTCGATGAGGGCGAAGGCGATCTCGTTGCTGGTGAAGCTGAAGGCCTGGACGCGGATTTTCTGTCTTGCCTCACGCAGCGCTTGCGCGATGAGATGGATGGCGTTGTCCTCCGGCGTGAAGGCAAGCTCGATGCTGCCCTGCGCCGGCAGCCGTTCTGCACTTTCGGCGGGGGCGATGAGGAAAAGGAGGCTTGCGAGGAGCGGGCCAAGCAGGCGTGTCATGCTGATCCTTCGGCGGCAGAACTCACGTCGTACTCGAGGGCGGCGGCGAAGAAGGCATCCGTGCCGTGGCTGGCCGGTGAGAGGCGAAGAAAGTCTCCCATCTCGAGGGGGATGTGGCTTTTGGCCAAAAGCTCGCCGGCGGGGCGCAGCCTGAAATCGCGATGCCGTTTAAGGAAGGCGGCGACGATATTTTCGTTTTCTTCCTTAAGGATGCTGCAGGTGGCATAGACGAGCCGGCCACCGGGTTTGAGCAGGCGCGCGGCCGCCTCCAGGATGCGCGCCTGTTTTGCCGTCAGTTCCGCCACCGACTGGGGGGTCTGACGCCACTTGAGGTCGGGATTGCGCCGCAGCGTGCCCAGCCCCGTGCAGGGGGCATCCACCAGCACACGGTCGAATTTGCCCGCCAGACGCTTGAGGCGGACATCGCCTTCGTCCTCGATGACCTGCGGATGCACATTGGACAGGCCGGAACGGGCCAGGCGTGGCTTAAATTGGGCAAGGCGTCGGGCGGAGACGTCGAAGGCATAAAGCCGCCCCTGGGCGTGCATGAGGGCGCCCAGCAAAAGCGTCTTGCCGCCGGCGCCGGCGCAGAAATCTGCCACCCGCTCGTGCCGTTTCGGTGCCAGAAGAAAACCCAGAAGCTGGCTGCCTTCGTCCTGGACCTCGATCACGCCCGCAGTGAAGAGGGGATGCCGGTTGATCGCCGGTTTGTGGGCAAGGCGGATACCCACGGGGGAGTAGGGGGTCGCGGTGGCGGCGAAGCCCTCCGCCTGAAGCCGCGCCAGCACCTCTTCCCGGCTGGCCTTGAGGGTGTTGACCCGCAGATCGAGGGGTGCTTGCTGCTGCATGGCCCGCCCCAGCTCCAGGATGGCCTCGTCGCTGAGGCTTTCTTGCAGCCGTTCCACCACCCAGTCCGGCAGTTCCGCGCGCACGCCCAAGGGCAGCGCCGCTGTGGGACGCGCCTTGATGCGCTTGACGAGGGCGGCCTCGCCCGCTTCAAGCACGGGTTCGAGGGCGCGCAGATTGTAGCCTTCGATGCGGGTGAGATAGGCCAAAAGCAACGGCCGCGGTTCGCGGCATTCACACAGATATTCGAGGAAACGCAGCCGGCGCAGCACGCCATACACCCTTTCTGCCACCAGGCTGCGATCCCGCGCCCCCAGATGATGGGTGCGTAGGTAGTGGGACAACACCTTGTCCGCGGGGTGGGTGAAGGGCAGGATTTCTGCGAGGGCCCCCACCACGTGGTGGAGGAGGGCGGGGCTTAGGCTCATGGCTTGAGCGCGGACGGCCGCAGGGTCCATTCCTTGAGAAGACTGAAGCTCACCGCGATCAGGGTGGGGCCGAGGAAAACGCCGAGGAAGCCGAAGGCGAGGATTCCCCCGAGCACCCCGAAGAGGACGAGGATGAAGGGTAGATCCGCCCCCTTGCTGATGAGATAGGGCTTGAGCACGTTGTCGATGCTGGAGACCACCAGCGCCCCCCACAGGGCGAGGAAGATCGCCATGCCCGTTTCACCCTGGGCAAAGAGCCAGATGGCGGCGGGGATCCACACGAGCGGCGGACCCATGGGGATGATGGAAAGGAAAAAGGTGAGCAGGCCCAGCATGAGGGCTCCCGGCACGCCGGTGATGAGAAAACCGATGCCGGCCAGGATGCCCTGGGCCAGTGCTGTGCCGAGAATGCCATAGACCACCCCCTGAATGGTGCCGCCGGCCAGGTGCATGAGGCGCACGCCCCGCTCGCCCCCGAGACGTTCCACGGCCGTGGCCAGATGATCAGCCAGACTCGCGCCGTCGCGATAGATGAAAAAGGCGACGAACACGGCGAGCACCAGCATCAACACGCCATGCGCCAGCGCCAGCCCCTGGGCGAGCAGCCAGCGGGAGACGGTGGGCAGTGCGGCGCGGGCCTGCTGCACGAGGGAATTGGGGTCATCCACCACCCGCTGCCAGTATTCGGCGATGCCATTGCCCACCAGGGGCAGCGAAGCAAGCCAGGACGGTGCTGAGCGCGGCGCATGGTTTAAGGCCTGCTGCAGGGTTTGTGCAAGTTGGGCGACGCTATCGCCGAGACTTGCCCCCACCACCACGAAGGGCAGCACGAGGAGGAGCGTCACGGCCACGCACATGAGGAAGGCGGCAAGATTACGCCTGCCTTTGAGCAGCCGGGTGAGCTGGTCGAAGAGGGGCCAGGTGGCATAGCAGAGGATGGAGGCCCACAGCAGCACCGAAACGAAGGGCAGCAGCACGAGCAGCGTGCCGAAGGCGAGAAGGCCCAGGAGCAGGACCAGCAGCAAAGGCTCGAGGCGAAGGGAAGAGGGGGGCGCGGACATGGGCAGCCAAAAGCACCTATTGTAACGGCGAAAGCCCTTGGGGAAAGATGCGGGCGTTCATTGGGCAAGCAGGGTGTCTACCACCTGCTCCGCCACCTCGCCGCGTCGGTCCACGAAGCGCAGGCGTACCGGCAGCCAGTGGTAGTCCCGGGCAAGCCACAGCGTGAGCGCATCCTCCCCCGGTGCCTGGATGCGTTCCAGTCGTTCCGTCACCAGCGGCCCCAGCGGGGTGTCGAGGGTTTCCTCGCCGACCACCCGATAGCGATAGCGGTCGAACTTGCGGCCGTTGGTCACCGGCAGTTCCAGCACGCCGTTGTGGGGCGCGGTGAGCGCGAGCTGATAGAAGACCGACAGCACGTCCTGACTGCCGGCGGGCAGGGGGACGGTTTTCTCCTCACCGCTGCGGCCGAAACGCAGGCTGCCCGCGCCCCAATCGAAACTGGCCGATTCCGTGCGGTCTTGCCGCTGTCCCCGCTGAATCCAGAAACTCAGGGGTTTGAGGCCTTCGGGGGTGATGAGGCCGCGGCTCACCTGAAGGAGCACGCCGGGCAGAAAAAGGGAGAACACCCCGGTCGCCTCGGCGGTGCTGGTCAAGGTGTACTGGTCGTCGGTGACCTGCCACTCGTGGCGCATGCGCCCCACCACCAGGCCCTGCTCGCCGCGGATGAGGGTGAAATCGATGACGATGCGGCCAGGGAGCCGAGCCTCGCCTGCCACTGACGGCGCATCGGCCTCGGCTGCGAGCTCGCTGCTTATGGCGGCCGGTTCCTCCTGGTTTATGGTGGCTCGCGGCGTCTCGCCTCCCTGCGCCTCCGGTGGTTCCGGGGCAGGGGGGGTGAGGCGCCTTGGCGGCGCAGCTTTTACCGTCGCCTTCCCAGCCCGGAGTTTTGCCGCAGGCGGCGCCGGTGGCATGGGCTCAAGCCGCGCAAGAAGCGGCGGCGTAGAAGGGGGTGTGGGTGGCCGGGGTGCAGGCAGCAAAAGGAGCAGGGCGTGGGCGAGAGCCGAGAGCAAAAGCGCCCACAGCAGCCGGTGGGGTAGCGTCATGTTCCCGCCCTTCGTGGGACCCCCAGCGCTCGCGTGAACACTGCCGCTTCACTGGACGAGAAGGCGGGTGAGCACCTGGGTGAGCCGCGCCCCCCCTTCCTCCTCGAAGACGATTTTCACCGGCAGCTGGTGGCGGTCGAGGGCCAGCCACACGTCGGTACCCTCATCGCCGGGCTCCCGTACGCGACTCCACTGCACGGTGCGAAAGGAGCCGGCGGGCGTGACCAGCTCCCCTTCCTCCACTCGCCGGTAGGTGTAGCGGCTGATTCTGCGCCCATTGGTCATGTCGAAGACGAGCACGGGTTTGTCGAGCTTGAGAAACATGAACTGATACATGAGGCTCAAGCGGTCCTGCAGCCCCGGGGAAATGGGCAGGATCTCCTCCTCTCCGTCGTGCTGAAGGCGCGCCTGCCGGGCCTTCCAGTCGAAATCGGCGATGATGCGGCGCGCCGGCGCCGCTCCCCGGTGGTGCTCGAAGTGCAGGGGCTGAAGTCCATTGTGGGTCACCCGCCCTTCGGAGAGGAAGCGGATGTTTTCCCGGGTGAGGAGGCGCAAGACACCCACGGCCTGAGTGACGCTCTCGATGCGGTAACGACCCCTGTCTTGGGTAAAGACTTCCACCACCTCGGCCAGTTCCTGACCGTTGCGGGTCAGGCTGTAATGGGCGGTGATGCGGCCGGGCGCCGCCTGGGCCGTGAGGCTTGCCGCGACGAGCAGGAGCGCGATGACTTTCCTCATGCGTCCCAGGGAGCAAGCAGCGCGCCGCAGGAGGCGCCGGCTTTCGTCACCTCGACGCGGCCGTCTTCCTTGAGAAGGATGCGTCCCTCCAGGAACCAGCGGATCACCGCCGGATAGAGACGGTGTTCCTGTTCCAACACCCGAGAGGCCAGCCGCTCGGGGGTGTCGCCGTCGAAGACAGGTACGGCGGCCTGGGCGATGATGGGACCATGGTCCACGGTGGGTGTGACGAAATGCACCGTGCAGCCGTGAACGCGCACCCCTGCTGCAAGGGCCCGCCGGTGGGTGTCGAGACCAGGGAAGAGGGGCAGCAGGGAGGGATGGATGTTGATCATGCGCCCCGCGTAATGGTTGACGAAATCCGCCGTGAGCACCCGCATGAAACCGGCCAGCACGACGAGATCGGGCGTGTATTCCTCGATGACGCTGCGGAGTGCGGCATCGAAATCCTCCCGCCGCGCATAGTGCCGGTGATCCACCACCCGCGTGGGGATGCCCCGGGCGCGGGCGAACTCAAGCCCGGCGGCGAGGGGATTGTTGCTGATCACCGCGGCAACCCGGTCGGCAAGCCCCGCCTCGAGGATGGCGCGCAGATTGCTGCCGCGGCCGGAGATGAGGATGACGAAGGATTTCACGCGCCTACGCCACCACGGTCTGCGGCTGCCCCGGCGCCCGCGGCACGATGCGGCCCAGGGTGTGGACGGTCTCGCCCTGCTCGGTGAGGAAACGCCGGGCTTCCTCCGCCACTTCCGGTGCCACCACGACCACCATGCCGATGCCGCAATTGAAGGTGCGGTACATCTCCCGCTCGGCGACATTGCCCGCTTCCTTGAGCCAGCGGAAGATGGGCGGCATTTCCCAGGCGTGCCGGTCGAGCACCGCACTCACGTGCTCGGGCAGGATGCGCGGCACGTTTTCCAGAAGGCCCCCGCCGGTGATGTGGGCAAGCCCCTTGACCGGCAGTCGTTCCATCAGCGCGAGCAGCGGTTTCACGTAGATGCGCGTGGGTTCGAGGAGGGTTTCGCCCAGGCTGCGGCCATGAAAATCGCCGGCGAGATCGCAACCGGTGATCTCCAGCACCTTGCGGATGAGGGAATAGCCGTTGGAGTGGGGGCCGCTTGCGGCAAGACCCAGCACCACATCGCCGACGGTGATGTCGCGGCCGGTGATGATGCGGCTCTTTTCCACCACGCCCACGGCAAAACCGGCGAGATCGTATTCCCCCGGCGCATACATGCCGGGCATTTCCGCCGTTTCGCCGCCGATGAGGGCGCAGCCGGCAAGTTCGCAGCCGCGGGCGATGCCCTTCACCACCTCGGTGGCGGTGGCGACATCGAGCCGGCCGCAGGCGAAATAATCGAGGAAGAAGAGGGGCTCTGCGCCCTGGACCAGGATGTCGTTGACGCTCATCGCCACCAGGTCGATGCCGATGGTGTCGTGGCGGTTCAACTGGAAGGCGAGCTTGAGTTTGGTGCCCACGCCGTCGGTGCCGGAGACCAGCACCGGTTCCCGGTATTTGCCGGTGAGCTCGAAAAGGGCGCCGAAGCCACCGATGCCGGCGAGCACTTCGGGACGCAGGGTACGGCGGGCCAGCGGCTTGATATTCTCCACCAGCGCATCGCCGGCATCGATGTCGACACCGGCATCGCGATAACTCAGGGAGGGCGGGGATTGTTCAGGGTTCAATTGAGTTCCTGCAGGGGGTTCGGGTAAAGTCGTGGTTGACCCGGAATTTTACCCCAACGCTCCATTGACCGCCCATGCAGCAGCTCACCCTGGAGCTCACGCCACCGCCACCACCCACCCTGGAGAATTTCGTTCCCGGCAGAAACGCCGAGGTGCTGGCCGCCCTGCGTGCCCTGCTCGAGGGGCGCGCGGGGGAGCGCTTCGTCTACCTGTGGGGGGGCCGCGGTTGTGGCAAGAGCCACCTCGCGGCGGGTTTTCTGGCCGCGGCCGCCGCCCTGGGGCTCACCACCGGCCAGGTGCGGGCGGGCGAGGAGGCGCTTTCGCCTGCGGAACTCGCCCGCCGGGGCGCCGTGGCGGTGGAGGACGTGGGACGGCTCAATGATGCCCAACAGATTGCCCTCTTCGACCTCATCAACCGCATGCAGGAAGGCACAGCGTTGCTCCTCGTCACCGGCAGTGTACCCCCCATGCGGCTGCGCCTGCGGCCGGAGCTGGCCACCCGGCTTGCGCAGGGACTGATCTACCAGGTGCACTGTCTGTCGGACGAGGACAAGGCCCAGGCCCTGATGGCCCATGCCCGGGAACGGGGCTTCACCCTCGGCGGGGATGTGGCGGCCTATCTTCTGCGCACCTGGCAGCGGGATCTGCCTTCCCTCATGGGGCTGCTCGAGGCCCTCGACCGCTATTCGCTGCAGGTCAAGCGGCCCATCACGCTGCCCCTGGTGCGGGAGGTGTTGGCCCTCCTTGCTCACGAAACGCCGGCATCGGCATCACGGGAGCGCTGAGGGCGCCTACCCCTTGTCGGCAGCGGCCTGCTCGGCGGCGATTTCCGCGCGCACCTGGTCCATGTCCAGGGATTTGGCGCCTTCCACCACCTGTTCCAGGGCCTGGGGGGGGAGCGCACCCGCCTGGGAGAAAAGGATGATCCGCTCGCGGAAGACCATCAGCGTGGGAATGGAACGGATCTGGAAGTAGCCGGCAATCTCGGGCTCCTCCTCGGTATTCACCTTGCCGAACACCACGTCCGGATAGCGCTCCGAGACGGCTTCATAGACGGGGGCGAAGGATTGGCAGGGACCGCACCAGGGGGCCCAGAAATCCACGAGCACGAGATCGTTGTTGAGGACGGTTTCCTCGAAATTGTCTTTGGTCAGTTCCACGGTGGCCATGCTGTTCACTCCGGCTCAAGGGTTGAAAAGAAGTTGACCGGAGGGACAGGGAAGCGGGCTTCCGGGCCGACGCGGTGCAACCACAGGCATTATCCCGCAAATCGCGGGCGGGGCCAAAGCCTGCCGCAGCTTCAGGGATGATCCGCAGCTGACTTACAGGGAGACGGCGGCAAGCGGTGCGCCGTCTGCGTCTTCCTGCTGCTGCAGGGCCCACATGTGGGCGTAGAGACCGTTTGCCTCCAGAAGTTCCCGGTGGGTGCCGGCTTCGACGATGCGGCCATGGTCCATGACCAGGATGCGGTCGGCATCGACGATGGTGGACAGGCGATGGGCGATGACGAGGGTGGTGCGGTTTTCGGCGATGCGCCGCAGTTCCGCCTGGATGGCCTTTTCCGATTTGGAGTCCAGCGCTGAAGTCGCTTCATCGAAAATGAGGATGCGCGGATTCTTGAGCAGGGCGCGGGCGATGGCCACGCGCTGCTTTTCACCGCCGGAAAGCTTGAGGCCCCGTTCCCCCACCAGGGTATCGTATTTGTCCGGCAGGCTTTCGATGAAGTCGTGGATGTGGGCGGCCTTGGCGGCGGCGATGACTTCCTCGCGGCTGGCATCGGGTCGGCCATAGGCGATGTTGTAGTAGATCGTGTCGTTGAACAGCACCGTGTCCTGGGGCACGATGCCGATGGCCGCACGCAGGCTTTTCTGGGTGACATCGCGGATGTCCTGGCCGTCGATGAGGATGCGGCCGCCGGTGACGTCATAGAAACGGAACAGCAGGCGCGACAGCGTGGATTTGCCGGCCCCGCTGTGGCCCACCACGGCCACGGTCCTGCCCGGTGGCACGACGAAGCTGACATCGAAGAGAATCTGGCGTCGTGGCTCATAGGCGAAATCCACGTGCTCGAAACGGATCTCGCCCCGCGTCACCTTGAGTTCCGGTGCACCGGGCTTGTCGCGGATTTCCGGGGTGACTTCGAGCAGCCCGAACATCTTTTCCATGTCCGCCAGGGAGTGCTTGATCTCCCGATAGACGAAGCCGAGGAAGTGTAGCGGCAGGTAAATCTGGATCATGTAGGCGTTGACCAGCACCAGATCGCCGAGGGTCATGGTGCCCTCGATCACCCCTTCCGCGGCGAGGAACATGAGCAGGGTGACGCCGACGGCGATGATGAAACTCTGGCCGGCGTTGAGGGCGGCAAGCGAAGTCTGGTTGCGGATGGCCGCCTTTTCCCACACCTGCAGGCTTTCGTCATAGCGCCGCGTCTCGAACGCTTCGTTGCCGAAATACTTGACCGTCTCGTAGTTGAGCAGGCTGTCGATGGCGCGGGTGTTGGCTTTGGAATCCATGTCGTTCATGGTGCGGCGGAAAACCATGCGCCATTCCGTGACGAACAGGGTGAAGGCCACATAGACAAGGAGGGTGGCCAGCACGATGAGGGCAAAGCGGATGTCGTAGTGGACGATGAGGATGCCTGCCACCAGCCCGATTTCCACCAGGGTGGGCAAAATATTGAACAGCATGAAATTGAGCAGGAAGCCGATGCCCCGGGTGCCGCGTTCGATGTCGCGGGACACCCCTCCCGTCTGCCGCTCCAGGTGAAAGCGCACCGGCAGCGCGTGCAGATGGCTGAACACCTTGAGCGCCACACGACGGATGGCCCGCTGGGTGACCTTGGCGAACACTGCATCGCGCAGTTCGCCAAAGAGGGTGCTGGCAAAGCGCAGCAGGCCGTAGCCGAGGAGGAAGGCGACGGGCAGCACCAGCTCCGGACGGGGTTTGTCCAGGGCATCGACGATGTGCTTGAGCATGAGGGGGACGGCCACGTTGGCCACCTTGGCCAGCACCAGCAGGGCAAGGGCCAACGCCACCCGCCAGCGGAACTCCCACAGATAGGGCAGCAGGGTGCGGATGGTCTTCCAGTCGTTGCGGTTTTTCGGCGCCGGGCCGTAATGCCGGATACGCATGTGTCAAAACTTCGTCGGATTGTGCCGGTGAGCGTCAGTAAGCTGCGGTGGGGCAAAATAGCACGCCGTCGTTTTCCGCGTCCAGGCGAGGGTTTTGGCTTGTCCCGCCGCCGGTGGGGTCAATGGAACAATTCTTGCTACCCACTTCCTGCCGGGGGCACGACGAGGCGGAAGGGGGAGGACGCGCTTCCCGTTGTTCCCGTTAAAGTTGTGCCGGGCCAGGCCGATATGAAGCCACTGGGAGTGGCGCGCCGGGCGGCCGACAGGGGCGCGATTTTTCACTACAATTCCTCCCAGGCGCTTTGCTTCCGGTAAGAAGAGTGCACAGGTAGATCATGGCGTTTCTCGACGAACTCAAAAAACAGGCCGAACTCAAGCGGCAGCAGGAGCAAACCGAAACGCAGTCCAAGCTGGTCACCGTCAGCCAGAACTTCATGGCGGTCCAGACCAAGTACAAGGAAATCCAGCGCTACCTCCAGGAGCTCGTCAACCAGCTCAACGTCCTCAACCTGGATATCAAGCGCAGCTATTTCATCGACGGCTTTGGCCTGATCGACGATTTCCGCCCGCAGAACTATGCGCTCAGCATCGACTCCATCCGCATCGGGCAGAAGGATTTCATCAATACCCTGGTGCTGCGCTTCAAATGTGTCACCGACAAGGTGATCCAGTTCGAACGGGACACGCCGCAGAAGATCGACAACCAGAAGGAATACCTCTGGCAGAACAATCTCAAATACCAGTGCACGGAGTTCCGCAACGAGCGCGGTCTCGTCACCCGCGCCGTCTTCACCGTGGCCAGCGAAATTCCGGTCACGGCCCGGTTCTCCGCCGATTTCGAAAAGGCGCGCATCACCCTGCAGGTGCGCAATCTGCATGGCCTCACCATCAACGAATTCGTCTATGACGTGAACGAGATCAATCAGGAAGTGCTGGACGAATTCGCCAAGTTCATCCTGGACAAGCCGAACCGGCTGCGGGAGCTGGGCGTCCATCAGCAGGCCCGGCGCACCCTGGTGCGTCCCGCCACAGCGGCGAAAACGGCGCCACCGGCAGCGCCGGGCAACGAAGGGGAGGCGGAGAAAAGCCAGGAGCAGGAAGGCAAGGGGTTGCTCGGCAAGCTGAAATCCCTCTTCTCGTGAGTCCCAGGTGGCCGCGTCCATGGATCTGACCCAGTTCTTCCGCCTGATGGCGGAAAAACGCGCCTCCGACCTCTTCTTTTCCGCCGGCGCACCCGTCTACATCAAGATCGAGGGCGAGATCCGCCCCGTCAACCAGCAGGTCTTCGATGCGGCCATGGTCAAGCGCGTGGCCTATGCGTTGATGACCGAGGAGCAGATCCGCACCTTCGAGGCCAGATGGGAGATGAACTTCGGGCTGTCCGTGCCCAACTGCGGACGGTTCCGCGTCAATGTCTTCCGCCAGCGGGGTTCGGTAGCCATGGTCATCCGCTACATCACCGACCAGGTGCCCTCCATCGACAGCCTGGGCCTGCCGCCGGTGCTCAAGGACCTGGTCATGCAGAAGCGGGGCCTGATCCTGGTGGTGGGGGCCACCGGTTCCGGCAAATCCACCACCCTGGCGGCGATGATCGACCATCGCAACACCCACGCCACGAGTCACATCCTCGCCATCGAGGACCCCATCGAATTCATCCACCGCCACAAGCGTTCCATCGTCAACCAGCGGGAAGTGGGCATCGACACCGAGTCCTATGCCAGTGCCCTGGTCAACGCCCTGCGCGAGGCGCCGGACGTCCTCCTCATCGGCGAGATCCGCGATCAGGAGACCATGCGCCAGGCGCTCATCTACACCCAGACCGGCCATCTGTGTCTGGCCACGCTGCACGCCAACAATGCCTATCACGCCCTCAACCGCATCATCAGCCTCTTCCCCGCGGAGACCCACGAGGGACTTTTGCTGGACCTGGCCACGAGCCTGAAGGCGGTCATCTCCCAGCGGCTGGTGAAGGGGGTGGATGGCAAACGGGTGGCGGCGGTGGAGGTCCTCATCAACAACCTGCACATTGCCGAACTCATCCAGCGGCGGGAGATCGACAAGATCAAGGAGGCCATCGAGCAAAGCCTGGTGGAAGGCGCGCAGACCTTCGAGGAATCGCTGCTGGAGCTTTATGTGAATGGCCGCATCAGCCGGGAGGAGGCGCTCATCAACGCCGATTCCCGCACCAACATGGAGTGGCTCATCGCCAATTCCAACAAGTACCGCGAATTGCGGGCGCAGCGGGCGCGCCAGGTGATGATCGATGAAGACAAGGTGCGGGAGGACACCCAGCAGGAGCTGCCCGGGCTGCTCAGCGCGGAGGATCTGGACAAGCTGGGGGTGGCCCGCATCCCGGGCGGCCGATAGGCCGGCCTTCCTTCACTTTCGCAACGGGCCCTTTCGCAACGGGGGACAAGCCGCCTCTCCCGTCGCGTCTAGCGCGCGGCGAGATATTCCTGAAACTCCTCTGCACTCATTTCCCGCACCTTCATGCCGGCGCGGGCGGTGAAGGGGTAGTAAAACGTGTACTGGTCGTTGATCCTCACCTTGATGATGACCGTGTCCGGGTTGGCCTGGCTGCGGTTGCGGAAAAGACGTTGGGCAAGCCACTTGATCATGGTGTGCGCTCCTCGAACTGATGCGGACTCCGCACACCATCTAGCAACCCTCATGCCATCTGCGGCAGCGTGCCCGGGGGTCGGGGCGGGGGCTCACGAAACAAGGACTTAGCGGACGAAGACGGCCTCGAGGCCACACCGCTGGCAGCGATGGACCTTGCCCCCGTCGTCACGGGCGTGGAGGAAACGCCACTGGTGACCGAGAATCCGACACATGAGCCGCCGCATGAGCCGGGGCTTGCGGGCCGGATCGGGGGGACGGGCGGCGGCAGCAGAGTCCATGGCAGGCTTTCGCAGGATTTGCCCTGTCCTCGACGTGAAACCACGCGAAGCGTGTCCCCCCCTGTCCTCCCGGAGGGGACAGGGGGAGGAAACATTCCAGCAAACGGCCAGATCCTTCGGCGCGGCAGGGCGCTCTGATGTTGAGCAAGGCCAATGCCAAAGCCGTAATCGCTTGTTTCAACGGCGCTTTTTCGTAAGGTTCCGGGGCCGCCTGTAAACTTTCCCGACGTCAGGGTGTGGTGAAGGCGCTTCCCCAGCGTCCGCGATAGGCCACCTCCCCCAGGGGCAGGCGGCTGCGGGGCGCGGTTTCCCTTTCCCGCAGCGGCTCCGGCAACTGTTCCGGTGTGCCCCGGTGGCCGACGGCGATCATGGCCATGGCCGTCACCTCTGGCGGGACGCCGAAGGTCGTTTTGAGACGCTGCGCGTCAAAACCTCCCATCTGGTGGGCGGCCAGGCCCAAGGCCACCGCCTGCAGGCACAGACTCATGGCTGCCGCGCCCGTATCGTACTGGGCCCAGCGGTTGGGTTTGCCATCGTGACGGAAATCGGGCACGGCGAAGGCGGCGATGAGCAGGGGCACATCCTTGACCCAGAGCTGGTTGCCCTCCGCCAGGCAGTCGAAGGCGGCCTGCCAGCCCTGGGGGTCGGTTTGCCGGTTCCACAGGAGAAAACGCCAGGGCTGGTCCCCATAACAGGAAGGTGCCCAGCGCGCGGCTTCCAGGAGGGCGAGGATTTCCTGTTCCGTCACATTGCGTGCGGGGTCGAAGGCGCGTGGACTCCAGCGGTCACGCAGCAGCGGGTGGATGGGCACGGCGGTCTTTGCGGGTTTTTCCAGCATGTTCGGGCTCCCGGGTTTGGCGCGCGACCCTCAACCTCAAGCCTTGGCGGGGCGCAACAGGGCGGCTTCCACTTCCTCCCGCCTGGCGCGGCCGACGAGGACCTCGATGAGGGTGAGAGCAAAATCCATGGCCGTGCCGGGACCGCGGGAGGTGATCACCTTGCCATCCCGCACCACGGGTTCGGCGACATAGGTGACATCGGCCAGCCCCATGCTGTCGACGAAGCCCGGATAACTGGTGGCCTTCTTTCCGGACAGCAGCCCTGCATGGGCCAGCACCATGGGCGCGGCGCAGATGGCGCCGGTGAACCGGCCCGCCTCCGCCATTCGCCGCAACAGCGCTTTCACCCGCGCATCCTGGTCGAGGTTTTTTGCGCCCGGCATGCCGCCCGGCAGCACGACCATGTCGAAGTCCTGGTCGAGGACCGCATCCAGGGTGGTGTCGGGGACGATGACCGTCTGCCGGCTCGCCCGCACCGGGCCAGGGGCAAGCCCGGCGGTGACGACCTCGACGCCGGCGCGGCGCAGCAGATCAATGATGGTGACGGCTTCCAGTTCCTCGAAACCTTCTGCCAGGGGAACGAGTACGCGGGCCATGGTTGCCTCAATCGCGGAAGTTGGTGAACTGAAGGGGGAAGTCGGTGATGGATTTGCGCACCAGGGCGATGGTCTCCTGCAGCGTGTCCTTCTTCGGCCCCGCCACGCGCACCGCATCGCCGTGGATGCTGGCCTGAACCTTGAGCTTGCTCTCCTTGATGAGCTTGACGATTCTCTTCGCCAGCTCCGGATTGACCCCGGTCTTCACGGTGACGGTGCGTTTCATCTTGTTGCCGCTGATTTTCTCCGGCTTGCTAAGTTCCAGGCAGCGGATGTCGATGCCCCTTTTTATGAGCCGGGCGTTCAGAATATCCTGCACCTGGTCCAGCTTGAATTCGTCGTCGGCATAGACGGTGAGCACGTAATCGGCCTGCTCCACGCGGGCATCCGAGCCCTTGAAGTCAAAGCGGTTGGCCACTTCCCTGTTGGTCTGCTCCACCGCGTTGCGCACCTCCTGCTTGTCCACCTCGGAGACGATGTCGAACGATGGCATGGCTGCCTCCTACTTTTTCCGCGCTTCCCTGACGACGTAACTGGTGATGGGACCGCCGGTGCTGTCGTCGAACTCGATGGCGCATTCGATGGCGAGCCGGGCGAGGGCTTCCGCATCCAGCCGTGGATTGTCGTAGGACGCCCACAGCGCCCCCATGGCGTATTCGTTGCCCGCGCCGTAGGCGTAGAAGCGGGTGAACTCCTGCACCGTGCGGTGTGCGCCAACACCGAAGATGCCGTGGGGATTGGCGATCAAGACATGGATGCGGGAGCTTTCCAGATCATCCTCCTTGTCCTCCGTGGGGATGAGGAAATAGCGCTCCTTCATCGCCCCGTGGAGCTCCTGCCAGGTGCGGAAAATGGCCTGCACCGAATCCAGGGCCGGGGGTATTTCCAGGCTGGCGAAATAATCACGCAGGATGAGATTGAAGGTGGTGGTGCCGGTGACGGCGATGTAGCTATCGCCCACGCGCAGAATTTTTTCATGGTTGGCGATGTAGGCGGCGGATTCCTTGGTGGTGCCCCATTTGGTGAGGGTGTCCGCCGCGATGGCGATCTGGCCTTTCTTTCTGACAACCGCGAGCGTGGTCATGATTGTCTCCCGTCAGGCAGATTCCAGCCGAAATGGCTGCCCGTGAGGGCCGATGGTTTCCGGTCAAGCCAAACGGTCCCGGTGAAACTTCGCGCGCTTCATCATGCAAACGCAGCTCCTTTCAGCGGTGCTTACGTCGGGCGGCGATGCGCATGCGCAACGCATTGAGGCGGATGAAGCCGGTCGCATCCGCCTGGTTGTAGGCGCCCTGATCGTCCTCGAAGGTGGCGATGGCGGGATCGAACAGGGAATCGCTGGGTGAATCCCGTCCCACCACCATGGCATTGCCCTTGTAGAGCTTGAGC
>JAIMAL010000016.1 GCA_023511995.1 Burkholderiales bacterium | reverse complement strand
TTGATGGGGCAAAATGCTCGCACATTCTGACCCACCTACCCGTTAATCAAAATTGCACTTCAAACTTGAATCCGCGGCACACATGGGATGTCCGCTTCCGGAAAAGCCACTTTCAGCGGGACGAACACTCCGTGGTCGAATCCCCTTTGGGTATCGAAGGCGCAAGGAAAACCTGCCGCTGACAACAGGCTCGCCACCTCCTCTGCAAGTTCTGGTTCACCGGGCGCAGGCCAGGTGAGCTCGTAGGTGTGAGAGGGGAAGCCGGCGTAGTCATAGAGGAGTGGCGGCGCGGTGTTCTTCTGCACCGTGAACTGCGGCGCCTCCCAGTGGGCCGAGATCACCACCAGAGCGCGCGGCTGCTGGGGCAGGGAGGCGGGAAGAAGTTGCAGAAACGCGCGGTGACGATCCCACGCATCGGGCGGATCCCACGCCATAAAGAAACACGGCCCGCCACCATGGGGGATGAAGAAGGTAGGCTGGCGCATCACAGCTCAGTGTAACCCTTCGCGTCCGGCGTGTAGAAGGTGGCCGGATCGGCAGTCTTTATCGCACCCCCGGTCCTGAGCTTTTGCACCAGATCCGGGTTGGCGATGAAGGGCCGACCAAAGGCCACGAGGTCGCCCTTGCCCGCATCGAGATCGGCATTCGCCCGTGCCCCGTCGTAGCCACCGGAGAGGATGAATCTGCCCTTGAATGCCGCCCGCAGGCGCGCCTTGTATGCATCGCTGGGGCCGGTCGCGCCCATGGCGCGATGATCCACCACATGCAGGTAGACTAGGCCGATGTCGTTGAGTGCTTCGACCAGACGAAGATAGAGAACATCCATGTCTGGGTCAGGCTGCATGCCGTTGAAGTCATGGTAGGGCGAGATGCGCATGCCCACCCGCTCCGCTCCGATGGCCTGGGCTGCGGCGCGGGCCACCTCCACCGCGAAGCGGATGCGGTTTTCCACCGAGCCACCCCAGCGATCGGTGCGCTGGTTGGCGGCGGTGTTGAGGAACTGGTCGATGAGATATCCGTTCGCACCATGAAGTTCGACACCGTCGAAACCCGCGTCCATGGCCCGCTCGCAAGCCGTGGTGTATTCCGCCATGGTGGCGGCGATGTCCTCCTCGCTCATCATGAAGGGCACCGGATGGGGTTGCATGCCTTGCGTGTCCGTCCATATCTCTCCCGGCGCGGGAATGGCAGACGGCGCGAGCAGCCGCGCCCCCGGCGGCAGGTTGGCCGGATGCCCAACGCGTCCGGTGTGCATGAGCTGCACGAAGATGCGGCCACCGGCGCCATGCACCGCATCGGTCACCTTGCGCCAGCCAGCCACCTGCGGATCGGAATAGATACCGGGGATGCGCGCATAGCCCAGGCCATTGGGTGAAGGCGAGGTGCCCTCGGTGATGATCAGCCCCGCCTCCGCGCGCAGGCTGTAATACTTGGCCATCAAGTCGTTGGGCACGTTACCCACAGCCCGCGAGCGGGTCATGGGCGCCATGACGATGCGGTTGGGCAGGAGGAGGGGCCCGAGCCGGATCGGGGTGAACAGCGGGGTCGTCATCGTTCTCCCTCCTCTTTCGCAGGAATCAGACCCTCGGCTGTCAGCGCAGCCTGGACTGCCGGGCGAGCGGCCACCCGGCCGAGATAAGCCGTGAGCGTAGGCCAAGGCGAAAGGTCGAAGTCCACATATTTGCTCCAACCCAGCACGGTGAAGAGATAGGCATCCGCCACCGTGAAGGTATCACCCATGACGTAGGGCTTTCCCGTCAGCAGCCGGTTGGCATGCTCGATACGGCTCACCAACTGCGACTTGATCACGGCCTTGGCCTCGTCCGGCAGTTTCGGGTTGAACAGCGCACCGAAACCCTTGTGCAACTCCATGGAAATGAAGCTGAGCCATTCCATCAGGCGGTAGCGATCCATGGTGCCCGCCGGCGGTGCCAGACGTTTCTCCGGCACTCGATCGGCCAGGTACTGCACGATGGCCGGCCCTTCGGTGAGCACCTGGCCATCGTCGAGCTGTAAGGCTGGAACGTAACCATTGGGGTTGATGGCCCTGTAGTCGGCACCGCTTTCGGTGACCGAACTCTGGAGATCGACCCGCTCCAATTGAAAGTCGAATCCGCCCTCACGCAGGATGATATGGGGGGAGAGAGAACACGCACCGGGACTATAGTAGAGTTTCATGATTTGCCTCTTGGCTCGTTTGTGGCAGCAAGGCCTCTAAAGCAATCTTAAGGGCCGCCCGGCGGCTAGGTCATGATCAAGCGGGCGCCGATCAACACCGTCACCAGCTCGAAGGCCCGCTTGATCCAGACGTTGCCCTTGCGCAGGGCAAAGTGCGCCCCGGCATAGCCGCCCAGCAGGGAACCCGCCAAGAGGGCAGGCATCCAGTCCCAGGCGATGCGGCCAAGCAGGCCCAGCACCAACGCACCCGTCCCATTCCAGAACACCCCACAGAGCACCAACGTGTAAGCCACGGCGCGTTTGTAGTCTAGCCCGAACCAGCGCACGAGCCACATCGTGAGGAACAGCCCCGTGCCTGAGGTAATGGAACCATTGAGGAAGCCGATACCGAACAGCCCCAGCATCCCCGCCGCCAGTCGTCCCCCCTCGCGGTTACGGGGCGCATGTTCGAGGCCGAGCCGCGGTTTCACCATGGAATACAGACCCAGGCCCAGGGTGAGCACCCCGAGGGCTACGGTGGCCCAGCGTTCCGGCACACGCAGGATGGTGTGGGCACCCAGGACCACGCCCGGTAGGCCGGCAGCCAGGATGATGAGAGAAAAGCGCCTCTCCAGCGTGCTTTCCCGCAAATGACGCAGGGTGGCACCCAACCCCAGTGCCACGCTGGCGACCTTGTGCGTGGCCAAGGCCACACCGAAGGGCAGGCCAAGGAAGATCAAGATCGGAAACTGGATCAGCCCCGCCCCACCTCCGGAAAGCGCGGAGAACCAGTTGGCGACGAACGAAGCAAGGAAGAGGACGAGGTGGCCGAGGGGGTCCATCGTCCCTCAGCCGTTGCGCCCGGTGACACCATGCCGCGCGGGCAGGATCGCGTAGAAAAGGGCCAGCCCTTCGGCGGCGATACGGTTTAGCAGTCTTTCCGCATCCGCTTCGGAGGTGACGAAACCCACCTCCACCGGTAGGTCACCGGCCAGCTCGAAGAACGTCTCCTCGTGCAGCACGCCGTGCCGGCCATAGCCAGCAATGGCGCGAAAAGCCGAGCCGCCCGGGATTCCCATGGCATGTGCCTCCTCGAGCAACCACTCATAGAGCAGCCGCCCGTGATGACGCCGGTTCTCCTCGGTGTAGATCTTGAGGAACACTTCGGACATCACCTCACCCCTTTAGCAGTTTGAACGTCCAGATCCCGAGCAGCGTAAGGCTCAGGGAGCCAAGCAGATGCATCGCCACGGTGGCCAGCGCCCACCCGAACTGCTCACGCAGAAGGAGCGTCACCACCTCCGCCGAGAAGGTGGAAAAGGTGGTCAGCGCTCCGAGAAAACCGGTGATGACAAACAGCCGCCACTCGGGTGCCAGGCCCGCATGGTGCCCCAGGTAGGCGATGGTCAGGCCAATGAGGTAACCGCCCGTGAGATTGGCGGCGAGTGTGCCGAGCGGCAGGGGCGGTAGGATCGGATTGAGCCAGGCAGAGAGTCCCCAGCGCAGCCACGCCCCCAGCACCGCCCCGGCGGCGACCGCCGCCAGCGCATAGAGGTTCATCCCCAGCGTCCTTTCGCAAAATGCGAAGGATAACTCATGCGCGAAGGAACATGAGCCAGCCGGCCAGCCCTAGAAGCGTCACCACCAGCACCGGCAGGGTGAGCAGCAGGCCGTACCGGCAGTATTCCAGCCAACCTATGCGCAGGCCACGCTGGGCCAGCACATGCAACCACAGGAGGGTGGCCAGACTGCCGATGGGGGTGAACTTGGGGCCAATGTTGCAGCCCACTACGTTGGCATAGATCATGGCCTCTGCCATGGGCACGCTGAGGTGTGCCTCTTCGATGGCCAGGCTGCCGATGAGCACCGTGGGCAGGTTGTTCATCACCGCCGAGAGGAAACCGAAGACAAGCCCACTGCCCAGGGTGGCGATCATGAGTCCCGCTTGAGCAAGATTCTGCAGCCCCTGGGCGATGAGCCCCGTCAAGCCCTCATTGCGCAGACCATAGACCACCAAGTACATGGCCAAGGAAAACACTACCACCTGCCAAGGTGCTTCCCGCAAAAGCGTCAACAGGGGAATCACCGCCCGAGGCTGACGGCGGAGGAAATGTTCACGTCCCGCGGCGAGCATCAGCACCGCTGCACCCGTGCCGGTGATGAAGGAGGTAGGCAATCCCAGCCCATGGGAAAAGAGATAACCCAGAAACAGGGCTGGCAGCACCCCTAAACCGGTGGCAAAGACGAAACGGTCGCGAATGGCTTCCCCGGGATGGGGAAGGGCCGTGGTCACCACCCGCGCCGGCACATCGTGGCGAAATAGCCACCACGCCACGACAAGGCTTACCGCAACGGCCACCAAGTTGACCACCCCCATCACGCGGGCGTACTCGGCGAAGCTCAGTCCGAAATAATTGGCGACGATGATGTTGGTGAGGTTGGAAATCTTGAAAGGCAGACTCGCCGCATCGGCGATGAAACCGGTGGTGAGCACGAAGGCAAGCAAAGCACGCGGCGGCAGCCGCAGTGCATGCAACATTTCTAGTACCAGCGGCGTGAGGATCAGCACCGCGCCGTCATTGGCCAGTATGGCGGCCACCGCCGCGGTGAGGAGCGACAGCAGAAGGAACAGCAGGCCGCCGCGGCCGCCGGCGAGCCGGGCCAGCCTCAACGCCGCCCACTCGAAAAAGCCCGCGGCATCCAGGACGAGCGAGATGAGGATCAGCCCGATGAGGGTGAAAGTCGCATCCCAGACGATGTGCCAGACGGTGGGCACATCGCTGGGATGCACGATGCCCAGGGCCAGCGCGACGAGAGCACCCCCCAGCGCACTCCAACCGATAGGAAGCCCCCGCGGCTGCCAGATCACCAGCGCCAAAGTGACGAGAAAAAGGCCTAAGGCAAGCAAAACACCCCTCCCTGGGTCATTCCCGTTCTGTCACGTATCCGCCCCAGGGCTCCTGTGCCTTGGCCCGTGAAACGGCACCCCGTGCAAGGGGCGGGCATGTCCCTCGAGCCTCACTGTCGTCAAGTCGGCTGCCTTCTACGCTGCGCCTCGCGCGTCACCAGAGGCCATCGTCCGGTGCAACCTGAAAGGCCGTGATTGTACAACCCCACTGCGCCTGCCCTTTGCCGGACGACTTCACCGTTGGCCAAATACCGCCTCGGCCACCTCTGCGCGCGCAGAAGCCAAACGGCATCCACCCGCCTTTGCGGCTTCAGTACAATCTCGGGAAGGCAACATCGAACCCACGAGATGCACATGGCCGCACGGCTACGCAAACACTTGCCGCTTACCGCGAGCCTTTTCCTGCCCGGAGTGGCAGTCGCCCATTCCAGCCATTTGGACGCGCCGGCTCTGCTGGCGGGGCTGCTACACCCCTTTAGCGGTGTCGACCACATCATGCTGATGCTCGGGGTCGGGCTTTGGGCCTCGTGGCTTTTACGGCACGGACTTGGCCTGTCAGCCGTCTCGGCGGCGACCGCATTGGGCGTGCTGTGGGGTGCGGCGAGCGGCGGTCTACCCGCCCTCGAGCTGCTCCTCGCAGGGTCGCTGGTCATCATGGGCGGTGTGATCGCCGGTGTGCTGCATACCTTGCCGACGCTGAGCGTACTGGCGGTGATGATGCTTGCCGCCCTGCACGGTTATGCCCACGGCGTGGAAATGACGCCCGGCACGTCTTTGTGGCATTACCTCCTTGGCATCCTTACTGGCAGCCTGACGCTGCAGCTCATCGGCTTGACCTTGGGCCAGCTGGGGCATAAGCGGCTGGGCGAGCGCCGCGGATGGTTTGGCCTTCCGCTCGCCGCAGCGGGGATCTGGCTCCTCTTTGGCACCGCATAAGCCAAGCATCCCCGTCGTCTCGTCTTCTGCCGCGCACGCCCTCGCCCATTCCACCGTGAGTCGGACATCACCGCCAGTTGGTGGGGAAGCCTGGCGGCCTTGCCAGCGGGCTAGCCATCCACCGCGCTCGCCCCGGCATCAGGATCACCGCCGGGTCCTCGGCGCGGCGTGCGCCTAAAAGCGCACCGCCCTTGACATCATTTCAATAGTGCTTGTATTATTGAAAAGTGGACAACGCCCAAGCCGTCGCCCTTTTCGAATCCCTCGCCTCGGAACCCCGTCTTGCCATCTACCGCCTCCTGGTGCGCTATGGCAGCCAAGGCCTGGTGGCGGGCGAAATCGCCGGCATGCTGGACATGGCGCCCAGCAACCTCTCCTTCCATCTCAAGGCCCTCGCCCAGGCGGGGCTGGTGACGGCGTCCCAGGAAGGCCGCTATATGCGCTATCGCGCCAACATTCCCCTGATGCTTACACTCATCGCCTATCTCACCGAGGAATGCTGCGCCCATCAGCCGGGGGAATGTGCGAGCCTGCGCGCAGCCTCCTCCTGCTCCCCCACTGTGCTGCCACCGCTGAAAACCAAACGCAAGAAGGAAATTCAGACATGAAACGTTGGTTGATTGCCCTCTTCGCACTGTTTTGTGTCGCTTCCAACGCCCATGCCGACCGCACCTTCCTGGTGGACGCAGATTGGCTCGCCAGCCAGATGAAAAATCCCAAGTTGGTGATCCTCGAAGTACGCTACCACCCCCACCGCTATTTCACCGTCGGCCACATTCCGGGCGCAGTCCAGGTCCAGCGCTTCAAAGACCTGGGTGACAACGAGGGGCGTTCCATCATGCTCTTTCCCAGCCGCGAGAAATTCCAGGCGACCCTGCGGGCCTGGGGCATCGACAACGATTCGCTCATCGTCATCTACGATGACTCGCGCACGGCGCTCGCCGCCCGGCTCTATTTCCTCCTCGCCCTTTATGGCTATGACATGAGCCGGGTGAAAATCCTCGAGGGCGGAACGGTGGAATGGACCGCTTTCCAGACTCTGACGCAAACGCCCACGCCCCGGCGCCGGCCAGGCCGTGTCACGCTCAAGCCCGCCGATCGCCGGTTTTTCGTTGAGTGGCCCGAGGTGTACGACAGCGTGGTAGCGCGGCGGGACCCCAACATCGTGCTCGTGGATGCGCGTCCGCACGAGATGTACACCGGCAAGGTGGTGCGGCACGCCATCCAGGCCGGACACATTCCCGGCGCCATCAACGTGGTGAGCCTGGAAGGCACCGACGGGCAGACACAGAAATGGTTGCCCGAGGATCAGCTTGCCGCCCTCTACCGGGACGTACCCAAGGAGAAGACGGTTTATCTCTACTGCCACGACGGCTTCCGCATGAGTCTGGGCTGGCTGCAATTGAAATCCCTGGGCTACCGGGACGTGCGGGTGGTCAATGGCGGGTGGAGCATCTGGGACCGGGCGATGACCCTACCGGTTGTGGAAGGGGAGGCACCCTTCGATGCCGAATATGCCCTCTGATAAAAAGCGGCCATGAGTTTCCCGCCAAGCCCCGCCACCGCCACACCCACCGTGCGTAACCGCGCCCTCGCCCTTTGGCTGGCGGGCATCGCCTTCGCCGCCCTGCTGTGGCTTGCCCTCTATACCCATCTCACTGAGTTCGCCGATTTCGTGGTGAGCCGCCTGGGACTTTCCCGCGGCACCCATCTGGGCGAGGCGGTGCATTTCTTCTTCTATGACACGCCCAAAGTGCTGCTGTTACTCGTGGGCATCGTCTTCCTCATGGGCATCATCCAGACCTTCTTCGCACCGGAACGCACCCGCGCCCTACTCTCGGGCAAACGCCTGGGCCTCGGCAATGTGCTCGCCGCCGGTCTGGGTATCGTTACACCTTTTTGCTCTTGCTCTGCAGTGCCCCTGTTCATCGGCTTCGTTTCGGCGGGTGTGCCCCTGGGGGTCACCTTCTCCTTTTTGATTTCCGCGCCGATGGTGAACGAGGTGGCGCTCGCCCTGCTGTTTGGCCTGTTCGGCTGGAAAGTTGCAGCGCTGTATCTCGTCCTTGGTCTCACCGTGGCCATCGCCGCTGGGCTCGTCATCGGTGAGCTGAGAATGGAACGCCACTTGCAGGACTGGGTGCGCGCCATTCATACGGGAGAAACCGCCGCCACGCATGGCGGAAACATGGACTGGATTGCGCGCTTCGAGGCCGGGGCGCATCACGTGAAGGAAATCGTCGGCAAAGTCTGGCCCTACGTCTTGCTGGGCATCGCCGTAGGCGCCGGCATCCACGGCTACGTGCCGCAGGACTTCATGGCCTCCATCATGGGCCGTGATGCGCCCTGGTGGTCGCTGCCGCTGGCGGTAGCGATCGGCGTGCCCATGTACACCAATGCCGCTGGCATTCTGCCCATCGTCGAGGCTCTGATCGGCAAGGGTGCGGCCCTGGGCACGGCGCTGGCCTTCATGATGAGCGTTATTGCACTCTCGCTGCCGGAGCTACTCATCCTGCGCAAGGTGCTTAAACTTCCCCTCACCATGACTTTCGTTGGCGTGGTCGCCACTGGCATTCTGCTAGTGGGTTACGTGTTCAACCTCGTTTTGTGAGCAAGGAGCGTCCCATGAACGAAACCCCTCTGCACCCTTCCATCGTCGCCCTGGTCTCTCTGGCGGCCAATATCGCGGCCAACCATCCCAAGCAGGGCCTGTGTCAGGTGGACAAATTGAAGTCCTACGGCGTAACGCGGGAGCAGATCGATCTCGTCATCGAGATCGCCCGTCACATCCGCGACGAGGCGGCGCAGATGCTCGACGCGCGGTTTGACGAAGCTTACAGCGGCGCTGTCCCTGCGGAAATCGAGCCAGACAGTGCCTGCTGCACACCCACCGCCTCTGGTGTCTCCTGCTGCTGAGCGCGGCTACATTTCACCCTTCCCTAGCGGAGAAATTGACATGAACATCAAAGTCCTCGGCACCGGCTGCGCCAACTGCAAAACCACCTTCAGACTCATCGAGGAAACCGCCCGCGCCAAGGGTGTGGCCGTGGAGCTCGAGAAAGTGGAAGACCTCGCGGAGATCATGAGATACGGCGTCCTTACCACCCCTGGGGTAGTCATCGACGGCAAAGTGGTGCATGCCGGGGGCGTGCCGTCGAAGGAAAAGATCGAGGCCTGGCTGGCCGGCGCAGCCGCTCCCACCTCCAGCGCCGGCGGCTGCTGCAGCGGCGGCAAGTGCTGCTGAAGTCGACCCGGCGATGGCGCTAGCCTGGATTCGAGGTGCGAGCACCGTCGACCGGTGCCAAGCTGCGCTGGCACCGCACATGCTGCACTCAGCCCACGGGTTTACGGATACCCAGCCTGATCACGGAAAAAACGCTGCAACGTAGTGCACAGGAGTAGCAGCACGAGGCTGCCCAAAGGGAGGGTGAGCGTCTTTTGTGGCATCAACTTCTGACACCCCGCCACTCCATGCCCGCAATGCCGCCAAAGCCTGACAATAGCCCCAAAGGCCAGTCCCGCTGGGTGGATACCCCGGCCGGCGTCGGCAACCCGCTGAAGGGGATCGGGCGGACGAGGGATGTCGCCAGGGTCCCTGCGAGGGCGGGGCCGGCAACGGTGTAGACGGACAGCCGGCAAATGGCAACGGCAAACGGCGCGATGATGAAGGCGCCGCCGAGACCGTGGGTACCGCCGATGTTGCCGACCGCGAAGGCCAAGCGGAATAGGCCCGGCGTGCCAAAAAAGAGTTCCGTTCAAGAACTCCTATTCCTGGTGAGCCAAAAATGCCCCATCCAAATCGTGACATCGGCGCTCACCCCTTTCGAAGCCCCGGTACCCCCTTGGTCTGCGTGACCAACGCGTCGTCAAGCTTCGACTGCGACCGGCCCTTGCAGGGAAAAACTCGAAAGCAGGCGTCGGGCCATGTGTACCAGGACGCCGCCAGCGAAGTGCGTGAACTGGTGCGGCTTCCGCAATAGCAGGCGCGCATGTCATGGCCAATGCCGATTCCTGCCTAGCCCGGCAACGAAGACCCGGGTCACTGGCCATGCCACACGGCCTTCCCTGTTCGAGCGCCAGACACCACTGGGAATCGCACCCGGTTTGAAGGCGACACGGGTGGCACTCACCGAATGCTGGTGAAGGGCAGCACACTCACCTCAAAAGGCAGCAGCGAATGCGCCGGAGATAAGCACCGTCGCGCCGAAAACGCAATCACCAAGGCCACGAGGGAAAAGAACCACGTTTCCACACCGGCGACGGCAAGGCAAAGGTACGTTCGGTTTATTGTGATTCCCTCAAGCCGTGGTCGGTCCAATGAGAGAGCGGCAGGATCTGGCGGGGCCTCAGCCCGTCACGCCACGGCCGCTAACACCGGGACAGGAATTTACAGCGACTTGCGGCAGCGGATAGCGGCTTGTGCCCGCCACGCGCGGCTCCTGCATCGTTGGTGACGGGCGGCGGCCAAGAGGTTATAGTGTCGCTTTGATTTTCGTCCAGCCGGCAAACCCCCATGTCTCCTTCCCCCATTTTCCTCGAGCGGGCCAGACTCACAGGCGCCCTAGAGGTGCTCGACAGTCTGCATGAAGATTTCGCTCTACGTCGTGATGAGGCACAAAGCGAGGCCGCGCGCGATGCCTATGATGAAGTACTCACCGTGGTGGAAGCCCTGCAGGCCGAATACCAGCGCCGCCGGGAGGCTCTGCCAGCAGTCAGGAGCGGTCATGCCACTTTCGTTTTCCTTCTCGATGGAATGGGCAAGGTGCATCCGCTGCCCCATGGACTGTATCTCGCCCTGGTGCGCGGGGTGGCCACGGCACCGGAATTTTCCGGCAAAATCTTGCGCATCGCCGAGTGGTACGTGCGCCTGAAGGACAATGAACCGGAGGCGGTGGTGAACGAACACTACGGCTATCTCGCCTTCGATGCCGAAGGCCGCCTCGACTGGAAACGCAGCCGGCCCGAGGCGCACGAGGCCCTGCCCACTCGCGAGGAGCGGGCATGTATCGAAGCCGCCCTATTTGCTGCGCCCACCCCCGAGGTAGAGTGTTGAGGATCCCATGGAGCACGGTTTTCATCCCTTTCATGAGCTCTTCGAGCAGCTGGGATTGCCCAGTGACGGGGAGGCCATCCGCCGCTTCATCGCCGAACATTCGCCGCTGCCCCACGACGTGCCGCTCCACGCCGCGCCTTTCTGGACGCCCGCCCAGGCAGCTTTCCTGCGCGAGGCCATCGAGGCGGACAGCGACTGGGCGGAGGTGGTGGATGCCCTCAACGCCGCCCTGCGCGAGCATCCGGCATGAAGCGGGGTTGAAATTTTCTCTTCCCGGCAGCAGATTACTCTAAACCGCGGAAGTCTCCGCGGATCCCTCCCATCCACTGAAAGAAAGGTCTCACCATGGCAACGGAAGAACTCAACGCCCAGGAAAAACTCGTCGCCGACATGAAAGCTGTCATCAGCGACGCGGAAGAGGTACTCAAAGCCACCGCCGACCAGACCGGCGAAAAAATCGCCTCCCTGCGCGCACGGGTGCAGGAACGACTGCACGCAGCAAAAGCGAGGCTTGCCGCCGCGGAGGCCGTGCTGGTGGAAAAGACCAAGGCCGCGGCACGCGCCACCGATGCCTACGTGCATGAGAATCCCTGGAAGGCGGTGGGCATCGCCGCGGGCATCGGTTTCCTGGTGGGCTTCATCCTCGGCCGCCGCTGATCCTTCATGAGCACGCCCGCCGGAGGGGAAGGTCTCTTCGCCTCCCTGAAAACCCTTGCGGCCACTCTGGTCGCAATGGGGAAGACGCGCCTTGAACTCCTCTCCACGGAGATCGCCGTGGAGAAGGCGCGGCTGATGCGTCAACTCATCGTGGCGCAGCTCTTCGTCTTCTTCCTCATGCTCGCCATCGTCTTCGGCGCGTGGTGGTTGGTACTCCTTTTCGAGGCGTGGCGGGTTGGCCTCGTCGGCACCCTGGGGCTTGCCTTTCTGCTGGCTGCGCTGCTGTGCGCCCGCTGGCTCGTGCAAAGCAGCCGGCAGTCTCCGCCGCCGCTCGCCGACACCCTGGCCGAGCTGGAGGAAGACCTGGCGCAGTTGAGATCCGCGGCAGGCCATGATCAGCCGAAGAGAAGCTGAACTCCTCGCCCAGCGCACTATGCTGCGGGAACGCATTCGCCATCAGCGGAGCGCCCTTGCCACAGCGGCGCAGCCCCTCGCCCGCGCCTGCGGCCAGGTGGATCAGTTACGTGCCCTGGGGAGCGGTGTCATCCGCGCCGCACACGCCTTCACCGCGCACCACCCGTGGGCATTGGCCCTGTTCGTGGGCGTCCTGGTCGCGGTGCGTCCGCGACGTGCCTGGCGCTGGGCGGGCCGTGTGTTTTGGGCATGGCGCCTCATTCGGCGCGCGACGGCCCTCTGGCAACGTTTGACTGCTGGCAGCCCTGTGCACTTCGTTTCGCCACGCTGAAAGAGCACTGTGCTATAAAAAACCAGGGACCATCGTCCGATGGTCGCCCATTCACGACGAAAGGAGAAACGAATGAAAACCACTTTGCGGGTAGCCCTATTGGCCACTTTGGCTTTATCGGGAGTTGCGTTAGCTCAGGGTCCCCACTACCGCTTCAACCAGAACAACACCCCCGGCTGGAGCATGATGACTCCGGAGGAGAGGGCCGAGCATCGAAACAAGATGCTTGCCGCCAAGACCTATGAGGAATGCAAGCAGATTCATGAGGAACACCGCAAGGCGATGGAAGCGCGTGCAAAAGAGAAGGGCGTCACCCTCAACATGCCCCGCTATGATGCCTGTGACCGCATGCGGGCGCGCGGTTTCTTCCGCCAATAACTGTCTCGCGCCGAATCGGGGGAGGGGCGCAGACTGTGCGCCAGTCCGAAACCCAAAAAGTTCACAAACTCAATTAGGTCACGCGGAGCCTGCCTCTCTCTCCCCGAACATGGCCGCTGGAAAACATTCGGCTTTCCTTTCCATGGGCGCCTATCACCTTCGGCCCAGCTGAATGGCCCTCTTCTCACGGCTGCGCGCCCACGCCTTTTCGGTGAATTTCTCTCAAGTTCTCGCTAAGCTTACCACCAATCAACGACAACAAGCGCAATCCTTCAACCACGCCCGGCCCCCGGATAATCTCCAGCAGAGACAGAATCCCTGCAGGCGCCTGCGGTGTCGCCGCGATCTCCCGGCCCGCATGGCTAAAAGCATCAGCCATTGATACCAAGAACCGTTGATTCTCCGGCCGATCAAGCTCATGCAAAAGGTAAACAAGACCCTGATTCCGGGTCAGCCGGTCCAGCAGATTAAGTCCTTCACTCACGGCAGCCGCCAGCCTTCCCACCATCTCGTCGGTCATCGCATCGCGCGCGGCTGCGAGCAGATTGGCAAGTTCTACGATCGTCGCAATAGTTGGCTCGTCCAAGCTAAAAGGTACCGCCTCGTTCGCCGTCTGCGTGTTCATCATACCTCCCTCAGAGCAAGCCACGGACCGTTGTCCAATACATCTGGTTGTACGCCTTCTTAAACCAGTGTATCCACTTCGATGGCGGTTTCAAGTCCGGCAAATTTACGTAATCGAACGCGTTGTACGTCGCCCGATCTAGTCCCGCTTCGATGAAACAATACACCTTTCCGTCGTACTCCCGGACCGGCAAGCCAGTCTTGACCAGAGATGAGACGTTTTCTGCAACAATCTCCGCCTGAAAATGCGCAGCCGAGCCGGTTTTGCTGACCGGCAAATTGGTCGCATCGCCAATCACATAAACGTTCTCATGCCCTGCCATCGTCAGCTTATGGCGATCGGTGGGAATCCAGCCCGCTTGGCCAAGCTTATTATTTTCGATTTCCTCCATCCCTCGATGGGGCGGAATTGCGATTAGCAAATCATATTTACATTGAGTCCCTTCTTCACTATACACAATCTTTTCGACCGGATCGATCTCTTTAACGTTAAACAACGTCTCATACTCGATGCCACATTTATCGAACTCCGGCTTCGCCCACACGGCGACGTTGCGGGTCCCGTGCACCTGGTTAATGGGATAATGGTAGCGCAGTTTTACTTTGTCGCGTATTCCCCGCGCCTTAAAGAAATCATGCAGCATAAATACGGCTTCCACAGGCGCGACCGGGCATTTGTGCGGCAAAGAAACGACAATCGCAACCGTACCACCACGAAATTCCATCAAACGGCGGTACAGGCGAACTGCCCCTTCCTCTGTATAAAAATGTTCGGCTCCTTCATTTAAACCGGGAATTTCCTCTGGGACGATACGACACCCCGTCGCTATGATAAGCACATCATAGTCATATATTTTGCCCGAACGCGTCAACAGCTGGTTCTTATCCAGCTCAAATCTCTCCACCGGATCGACATGAAATTCGACAGTCTGCTCGAGTAATGACGCTTCGTCGCGGTAAAGCTCGTTGGGCATCATCTGCCCAAACGCCACGTAGAGCAGCCCGGGCTGGTACATGTGCCGGGGTGATGCCGACAGCAACACAATTTTCGCTTTATGCTGTCGAATTTCTTCCGCGAGGTGGCGCGCCAAGTGGTTCGCCGCTACGGTACCACCGGTACCACCACCGACAATGACGATCTTCATTCCCTATCTCTCCTTTCACCTGCACGCGCCCGGCCCCACAGAAGCCAGTTAGCCTTTCATTTCGCCTTCCTTACTTTGATGTGCCACACTCCGTCTATCTTCTCGCTACCGACCATCTCATGCCCAACTTTGTTCACCCACTCTGGAACATCGGTCGCCGACCCGTCATCAGTCGACAACAGCTCTACAATGTCTCCGACGTTGACCTGTTTCATGTTACTAATCAGCTCCATGAGCGGCCCTGGACAGAACGTATTACGGGCATCAACCACCTTGGTACTACTCATGTTTCGACTCCCCATCCCTTAGCCGCAACCTATCTTAGAACGTAAGTATAGGGCCGCCCTCTGCGTCCCCAAGAAACTTGGTCAACCCGGTCGGCGCGCCAAGTCCTTGCTCAAGTTGCTCCTGTTTGAGCTGGAGGATGTCCATCGCCATGGAACAAGGCAGCAGTTGCGCATCGCCCAGTTCCACCGCTTGCATAAACAACTGCTTGAACTCAGGAACCCCAGGTCTTCTCAGTTGGTCTCCGATACGCCCTTCGCTGGCCGGCTTCAGATCATGCCCCTTTATGAAAAACTCTAATGCGTTCATCGATAGAAACACCCTTACCTCGGTGCCCATCGCCGCGGCGACCGACGCTACCATCGCCGCCATCTGCAGCTTCTCCAGCGTTCCGCTCACGCAGACCACGCTGAGCTTACCACTCATTCTTGTACCCCTCTTTGCCAGGTGAAACGCCTAATCACGAACACACAGGCCGAGTCGAGTATATAGCCGACCACACCGATCACAAGAATTAAGCCCATCAAATTATCGTATTCCAAGCTTTCGCGCGCGTCCTGTATGGCATAGCCAAATCCAGATGTGACCCCAAGAAACTCCGCCGGAATGATCACGATCCAGCCCACCCCTATGGCAAGGCGAATCCCGGTCATGATGTCATAGGTAATGGCTGGAACCACGATCTTTGTCACCATGTGCCACGGTCTCGCGCCAAGATTTTTCGCCACCTTGAACCAGCTTGGGTCCACCTTGCCTAGCCCAGCCGCGGTCGCAAACATAATCGGCCACACTGCAGCGATCGCTATGAGAAAGATGATGGCTTCATCCCAGCCCCGGAACACGACGATTGCAATCGGCTCCCAGGACAAGGGGCTAATCATACGCAAAAATTGAAACGGCACATCGCTGAGCTGCTGAAACCACCGACTCCGCCCTAACGCAATCCCGATTGGAACCCCAATCGCAATTGCAATCAGCAATCCACTACCCAACCTATAGCCACTACTCTGCAACGCATTCGGAATGATTCCGCTGCTCCAGAGCTCCGGTAGCGCTTTCAGGGCGGCTTCAGGGCTAAAGTCCCGAAACTCGGCCAGGTTCGGGTTCAGAGTGATTATATGAATGCCCGCCCACCACAAGCCAAAAAGCGCGGCAAGGCCTGCTCCGAAATACCAGCTTTTCTGCGCGGTGTTCTTTGCGAAACGTGACAGGCAGTTGCCCGTCACTCCGCCGCTCACCATTTCTGTTGTCGCTGCACGTGCCATTATCTAGGACCCTGGATAATCGTTATTCGACTTTTCCCCACACCTTCGCAATGCCTAAATGCTTTCCCACTCGTTTTCCGACGGCCGCTACTAATGGTGCCAACTGTACTTTTTGACTAGGAATTTCATCACACCGTCCAGGGTGTAGCCAATTAAGCCAATAGTCAACACCAGGGCGGTTAGATGATGATAGGACAAGGTTTCGCGAGCGTCCTCGATTGCGTAGCCCAGGCCAGAGGTCACGCCCAGATATTCCGCCGGAACCAGAACGATCCACGCCACCCCCAAAGCGAGCCGCATGCCAGAGAAGACATCATAGGCAATCGCTGGCCAAACGATTTTCGTCAGCAACTGCGAAGGCCGGGCTCCAAGGTTTCTCGCCACCTTGAACCAAGCCGGATCAACCTTCGCTAGCCCAGCCGCCGTTCCATAGATGACCGGCCACACCGAAGCCATCGCAATTAGGAAAATAATTGCTCCATCCCATGTCGCAAAGATCAGTACCGCCAGCGGCGTCCAGGATAGAGGGCTAATCATCCGCACAAACTGAAAAGGGGAGTTCGCGTACGCCGCAAACCATTTACTTCGCCCCAGAACTACCCCCACCGGCACGCCGATGGCAATCGCTATTGCCAGCCCCATGCCAAGCCGGTAGCCGCTAGCGATCGACGCCGCCTGGATCTTCCCCATCTCCCATAATTCAGGGAACGCGCCGAGGGTGGGTACCAGCCCGAATTTGGCAAAGCTGGCGGTTTCCGGGTTACTGACGATCCAGTAGCCACCGGCAAGCCAGATTGCGGCGATGATGCCAATGCCCGCAACGGCGAACATTACCCGCCGCAGCTGCGTCTGGACAAGCTGCATTGCTCTTGTCGGCTGAGCCCGCAACTCAGTCATAGTTGAATGACCTCAACACGATTGAAGGGGTCACCAGTCTGGGGCACGCTCAAGTCGGCACGCCATCCTGGATTTTCCTCAAGCGCCTTCTTAACGTATGTGTACTGCACCAGGTCCTGCGCGACAAAATCAGGAGAGAGTTTCTTCACAAAGTCGATCTCCCCTCCGACCAGCAGATCGCGCATTTCTTCAACAACACGCTTGGTCGCCGAGGGATACGGCCAGGGCTGAAAATTAATCCTATGCTGTTGCCACTGTGGGTGCTTGATCGCCGGAGGCTGGCTATAATAGGCGGCGTCATAAAAGAGCAACACCCTTTCGACTACTTCTTTATCGAATGGAAGATATTTCTTGCCATCTTTTGATAGCATCTCTGCCATTGCTTTTCGATTATCCCGCAAGTGCAGTTGCGCCTTGACGATTGCGCGGTGTATGGCCTGCGCCCACTCTGCACGCGCAGGGTCCATTGCATCATCCTCGTGCATTACCACCACGCAGCACGGGTGTCCCTTCCACACATCACCGGTGAACCGAAGGATTCTGCCCCCCGCTTTGAGCTCACCTAAGGCATTGAAAGGTTCCGCCACGATATAAGCATCGATCTGCCCCGCCGCGAGGGCCGGTGGCATATCCGGCGGATTGAGTACCAAAAAGTTAACCTCGTTGGGCGCCAGCTTGGCATCTTGCGGCCGAATGACCGGGGTAAGTCCGGCATTGCGAACGATTCTCTGCGCGATAATATTGTGAATTGAATACCAGTAAGGCACAGCCAACTGTTTTCCGCCTAGCTCATGGGGCGCCATTACTCCAGATTTCTTGCTCACCACCAAGGCCGAGCCGTTGGTGTGATTCCATGCGGTGATTTTGATCGGGAATTTGTTGTAGTACCGCATGTAAATCGGCAAGGGTATCAGCATATGACTGAGATTGAATCGCTGCGCCGAGAACGCTTCCACCAAAGGCGACCAACCCCTGATCAGTGTCGGCGGCTCCGATTCAAGGCCCTCCCGCTTGAAGAAACCAAGCTCATGGGCTACCAGCAAAGTTGCGGCATCGGTAATCGGAATGTAGCCAATCTTGATTACAGGATCAAAAGGTTTTTTCTTTCTCGGCTCCTGTTGCGCCGATGCACGCGGCGCGGCCAACATCGCGCCTAGGCCGCCGGCCGCCGCTAGCGCCGCAATCTTGAGGAGGTCGCGACGGGACACCGCCGTACCGAGCACCTTGGCGAAAAGCGGATCGTAATCAAGCGCCAGATTCGGGTCTTCGGCGCCCTCTCTCACCGCCTCACTTTTTGGCATCAGCCTGCGCAGCCGCTCGCTTACACCGTGTTTTCTGTTACATAAAGTGCAGCAGCAACCATCGACATGCACCAATGGCTTCGCCTCTGTCAGCTCATCTTTTTCACGTTTCATGACAAACCTCCTTTGGCATCAAATCATCGCGGCGGATACCGATTCTCGGCGGGATCACCCGCGGGTCTTTTTGCCGCTTAGTTAGCACCGTCCTCCTAGCTACTACTTGACCCTCCCGTTGCAGCAACCTGCTGGGCACTGCCACCACCTCTTGCAACCGCCTCCTGGAAGGCGGACAAAAGCTGTGCACGCAGTTTTTGTACCGCTGGATCACTACGTTCCCTTGGGTCAGGCAAATCTATGGTCATTTCACGCATGATCGTGCCGGGCGAACCTGCCATGATGACAGCCCGATCCGCCATAATGACAGCTTCGTCGATATCATGCGTGACTATGATGATATTGAAGCCTAGCCGCTTAGCGATGGAACGCACATCTTTTTGCAAGGCCGCCCGGGTAAACGCGTCCAAAGCGGAAAAAGGTTCGTCAAGGAGCAGAAGTTCCGGTTCCATGACCAGGGATCGCGCTAGCGCAACCCGTTGTTGCTGACCACCAGAAAGATCCTGCACGTTGGATTCCGCAAACTCTTCCAGCTCAACCAATCGAATCGCGTCATTGACACGTTTTTCAATCTCCGCCTTGCTCCATTTCCCGAAGGTCAGCCCGACCCCCACGTTTTGACGTACGGTCATCCAGGGGTACAAATGGGGCGCCTGGAACATCATTACCCAGCGGGGTGAAGGGCCCAAAACCTCCGTCCCGTTGAGTACCACACGTCCTTCGCTAGGCTTTAGTAAGCCCGCGATGATGTGAAGCAGCGTAGACTTGCCGCAACCGGAGCGCCCGATGATGGCAAGTGCTTCTCCAGGCGGTGAGACCAAATCGACACGCGAAAAAGTCACTTGCTTTCGCCCGGGATAGCGATGCGAAAGCCCCTCGATCCTCATTTCCGTCCCACGAATTGCCATCGACTCAAATCCCCTTGGTTGCGCCTAAGGTACGGTGCGCCTGCATTGCGAGTCACAAGAGACGCGCCAGCATAGGGTCACGCGGCCAGACTGAATTAAACGCTCCGCAATCGTTCCCCTACCTCCTGCAGCTTCCGCGCAAGCTCCTCTTCTGTAAAGAAGCCGCGTTTCAGCATGGAATGCGCTAACGCAAGCAGCTGACGCTCAGGATAGGGAACTTCCGCGTAAATCGTTTCTGCCAGATCATCTTCTTCCGCGCGCCTTTCTAGGGACGGCAGGGCGCAGGAACCAGGCTCGATCTCGTCGTAGGACTTGACACAGGAGTCCCCTGCCAGCAGATCACAAGTGGCTTCCAGATCAATCTTCCATGGTGGATCTGGATTTGTTACCCCATATTGCGCAGCGAGATCCTCCCATACTCTTCCCCTCGCCCGCAGTTCCTCCAGGATGGGTATCGGACGAAGCTCGCTTCCATCCCACGTCCTGTACCCTACCGTGCCCGTTTGCTGTTGAGACATGCCACCCTCCTTCTCGCACGAAGCGTCACCCTCCGGTACAATCCCCCTACTAGTGGTCATGATGGACCGGCCGCCTCGCCTTGAGAACGGGCCGTTTCGCGTTTGTCGTGACTCCCGGTTTCGGCACGGCCACGCCGATCAAACAGTCACGCGTCACAATCTCCGCCAATTGCTCCTCGGTCCACCCCTCGGTCCCCTCTGGCCGAACGGGAAGAACGATGTATCGCGTCTTCTGGTTCGAATCCACAACCCGAATCTCAACGTCCGGATCAAGTTGCAAACCGAACTCGGCCAACACTTGCCGAGGCCACCTGACCAAGCGCCGGCGATAATTTGGCGTGCGATACCACTCTGGTGATTGCCCCAAGATCGGACGCGGGTAGCAAGAGCAAAGCGTACACACCACGACGTGTTTGAGTTTCGGTGTATCTTCCAAAACGCGAAGGTGGCAATAATCGCTCGGCGTCCCAAATTTTGTCGGAGGCGTCAGAACCCAGTCCACGCCGACGGCCTTGCTCGCAGCGACACCGTCTTCCACTGCAAGCTTCTTAAACTCGGGATCAAGCCACGCCTTTGCCACCAATCTCGCCGCGGGAAGTGGCCCCAAGCTGTGTACGTACTCTTTCCACACGCGGTGATCCTCAGCCGAAAAAAGCCCTTTCTCGATCGCGAGTTCACGTACCGCCATTTCAAGAATTTCAAAGTCGCTCACCTCATCTACCATTGGGGCGGGAGCGTGCTCGTGTTCATGGGGATGAGTGTCCATCGTCATTTCCTAGACTCCTTATCAAACAGCAATGCTCATGCCAGTTCGAGATAACGTTCAGGAATTTCTGTTTCCACGCTATCGTTACCGTACACATCGAGGTACTCCGGCCACAGGTCCTTCTGTTTGAAGACAATGCTGTAGAACCATTCTACGTGTTCTTCGTTGCCGAAGGCCTCGTCTTCTGCCGCAGGGCTCTCATAGACCAGCCTGACAATAGTCCCTACCGCTCCCCGTGTATATGTCTGCGTTCGCGTGTAAAACAGATCTGGAATATCCTTGATGCGCACGCGATCGCCGACTTTGAATTTTGGTGGGCCGGCCATCCCCTTGAAGCATTGCGGGTCGCCGATACCCGTGGCCATTTTGGCATGATGTTCCCTGTCCCAATGTGGTTTAGTGCTCATGGATCCACCTCTCGCTCACTTGCTCTCCGATGCGTTTTTAGGGGGAAGATATTCACCCAGTCCTTCACCTCTAGCTACACGCTCCCTCAGTTCCATGATCTTGTAGTGCAGCTCGGTGAGGGTGATGAACTGCTTATCGATCATGATGCGCGCAGCGGCAAGCAACCACCGCCCATAATAGGGGAGCCCAAGGTAGGCCGTTTGCCCAATATCCACGTTTTGCCTTCTGCGTCTCTCCTCGGCAGTCCACACGCCCCGCCACGCCAGACATTCGCATGTCGCGAAAGTGTTAAGCTCCCACAGTTCTTCTTCCTTTTCGTGAAACACGTGCGGCAGGCCAGGGATGTCCGGCTCACCGCCTATGTCGTGTGCTGTGCGTGTGTAGGCCCGGAAGAGAGTGTGGTCGATTTCGGTGGGCGCTGGTGCATGGGTTTGTTTATGTAGCGCCGGTTGAAGCAGCGGTGTAGTGTCCAGATGTCTAAGGACTTCCTGCCTTACTGTCTCTGACATTGCTGTTCTCCTCTATTGACGTACTGATCGTACTGGTATTGATCGACACAGCCTCGATGGCCCCGCCATCTAAGCTCGCCCAAGCTCCTCACCCCAAGAATTCGCGCAGCAACCCTAGCGCACGGCAAACGTCCTACTCTTATGTGTAACTTAGACCGAGGTTTACCTCAGATCCAATAGGGATTCAAAATCTCAGTCATAGGGATTCCCAATACCCTGGCCTAGCTACCCCCGCGCCCGCCGGCCTACCTAACGACCATCCGGGGCGAAGCGCCCGATACGTTAGCTCGCGCACCGCGTTCAGCTCGACTGTGCATCCCATCGTTTAGGCCCTTAGGATCTCGTAATCAAAAAGGTGTAATAATTACAGGATGCAAAAAAAGTGCCTTTTTCCCATGCCTGGCTTTGATAAGCATACCAACATGCAACCGCTGACGTCGGCAGCATGCCCGACTGTTCTACGTAGGGGACAAATGTTTCCGCAAAAGAACGAAAGTAACTTGCATATCCAATTTCCGTGACGGCGTCACCCCACGCGTCAAGCACCCTGAGCCCACATGCTGGTAGCAACCGCGGCAGATCCTGAATAAGAGCAGGGTTGTTAAAGGTGCAATTCGCAAGTGCCATATTCATTTCCTGGGCCAGGTGATGGTCCGGATACGCATAACTCAGTGAACTGTAATCCCCATCAAAAATGACCATCGTTCCACCAGGTCTCAAAACTCTCCCCATTTCCACTAATGCAGACATCGGGTCGGTGACATGGCTCAAGAGCGTATTGGCTATGACAATATCGAAGGTGGCGTTAGGATAGCCAAGTTGGTGTACATCTCCTGTGCGAAAGGTCAGCCGGTCTAGCAGCCCTTCAGCGTTGGCGAAGTGAACCGCAGCGTCGATAAACTCTTGGCTTTGGTCGATGCCAAAACCCAGTCCTGTGAAGTCATCGCGTTTTAGCAAGCGCCTTAAAAAAGCCCCGGTGCCGCATCCGACATCCAGAACCAAGGGTTGCTCTGCCAGATTCAGCTGGCCGAGATATTTGTCAAGCAATGTTGTGAAAACGGGGTCTTGCGCACGACTCTCAAGACGCCTGATTAACTGCTGAACTGCTGCCGGGTCGAGATCGTTAACGTAGCGATAGGGGTCCCTCATCATGGCCCCCTGGGTTGGCCAGCCGCGCCTGGTAGGCGACCAAACCTTTAGCTTGGCTGCCCTCACCCCGGACTCCGCGGCCCTATCACCCACCAGGCGCTCCCGTTTCCTATCGTCACCCGCCCGAGCCAAACCTCAATTCCTCCACACGAGCACTTTCCAGAGTCTCCCCCCGTCACCCCACTTAATGGGGCCCTTTCTTGTGGACTCAGGGGCAAGCGAGTCACTTGAAAGCTCTTTTCCCTTGGTCATTTGACGAAGATGCTGTTTCGGACTCGGCTCTGTTTGCGGTTTTCATGGTTTTGATGGTGGACCACACCTCACACAGCATGTCAGCCTACCCTCCGCACTGGGAGATCTCGGCTCGGGGCGCCCTAGCCCTCTTAGGAACTCCTCGACCCAACCTGCCAAAGATCAGGGGCGGCGCCGGCGGGACAGGAAGCGTGCGATCCCTCTCCAAACTCGTTGGCCGCTTCTTGCTGTTCAGCTGTCCTATTCAAACGCATGGGGGAGACCCATCACCCGACTACGCATCCATCCCTTCCGGCAACCCAGTTAAAAGCGCACCTCCTGTCTCTTTGAGCTACCCCTCAATTGCCTCGGCTGCGGGCTAGCTGCGAGGGAGGAATTAGGGGGGCACCGGGCAGAGAGACCCTTCTCTGGTAGGATCTGCTCTGAGCCGCCCTGCCCCATTTACGCAACGCGAAGGGCCATAAACACAGTGCCAACGGCAAGCGCGGCAACGCTAGCGAGCCGGACAGTCCAGGTTTGCACACGGGGAGCGGCTACCCCGAGTCGCTCAATGGCGAACGCACCAAGGGCAATCACTGCATATTGCACCAAAGCAAATCCAAGCAAGTACGCAACCAACGGCGTAGGTTCAGCACCGACGATCGACTCCCCATAGACATAGCCGTGCACGAGCCCGCTCAGCGCAAAAAACCCACTTAACGCCAAGGCACGCAGGTGCAAGCGCGCGAGAACAAGGACTGCCCCGAGAATTATGCTTGTCGCCACCAGAACCTCTGCAAGTGGCAGATTCGTGGCCTCAAGATGGATAGCTGTTCCTGCTATGGTTGCAACAACAAAAGCTAGCGGCGCTAACCAGCGGTGAGTGCCTCGCAGCACGGTCGTCAGAAAGATCGCGACGACGAGGAAAAATAGATGATCGATATCGATGACGGGATGCGCCAAGCCAGACAGTAACCCTTGTTCAAAAGTCGCTGGGGTCTGCCCGTCCATCATGTGATGGGCGAATGCAGCTGGTACCACTCCCGCGGTCAAACCTCCGGCCAACAGACGTGCCCCAAAGCGGTGCGTGTTAAAGTAGAGTCGTAGATTCATCGCTGATCTCCTCGTCTTGGTTGTTCACATCCATCAGGTCTTCCCGCCAAACCCCAGCCCTGAGCACGCCGCCCAGGCGGCAAAGTCGGGCGGAGCTCGACGGTCGGTTAATGTGCCATTGCAGGCGAACACAAAATCCTTTGCTTCGACGATCACGCGGCATCGCTTCCGCGTGGCCCAATCAAAGTGTATAGTAGGGTTCTGTTGAGGCACCAAGATCAATTTCCGATGGGTCTTATAGGGTTTGGCTATGGACCGAAACCCTGCCTTCCCCAGAGCTCTGCGCTACCTGCTGGCCATTGCGGAGACCGGGAGCTTTACGCGCGCTGCAGAGGTGCTATACGTATCACAGCCCTCTCTGTCCCAGCAGATCAAGCAACTAGAGGACCTTCTCGGCGTCCAACTCCTTGACCGTTCCGGGCGTGCTACGCGTCTTACCCCGGCAGGGGAGGTGTATGTCTACCATGCGAGGCGCGCCCTGCGAGAGCTTGAGCTGGCACGGCGGGCAGTCCAAGAGTTGGATGACTTGAGCCGCGGTTCTCTGCGGATCGGAATGACGCCCATCACAGATGTGCTTGCGGTATCGCTGCTCGAACAGTTCTCGCGTCGCTTTCCTGCGATCAACGTTAGCGTTACCGAGATGCCGCAGCGCGACATTGTGTCCGCACTCGGTGCCGACGAAATCGACCTGGGGATCGCCTTCAGCAGTGCGCTCTCAGCGCATTCCACGACGGATGAAGTCGACAGCGTCATGTTGTTTGTTGAGCAGCTAGTTCTCGCTGTTGCTGCCCATCATCCCATCTCCGCGCATGGTGGCCCGGTGCCCAAACATGTACTCGAGGAGTACCCCCTCGTCATGTTCAGCACCGATTACGAACTGCGTCGACAGGTCGACCAGTACTGCATGGACTATGGCGTTTCTCCTCAGGCACGGATGGAAGTCACCTCGCTGAGTGTCATTCTTGAACTTGTCCGGCTTGGGCACTTAGTAACTGTGCTGCCGCGGACACTCGTGTGCGCCCAGCATGGCTTACAACCCATAAGCCTGCTGCCGGAGCTACCCCGTCACACGATATGTCTTCTGTGTAGGAAAGATGGGTACAAAAGCCCCGCCTGCCGCGCCTTTGGTGCCCTCGCTCTCACTTGGGCGACAGAACGATGCCCCCTTGGCTCCAACTCTGCGCCATGTCCTGCGGGAAGCAACTGTAGTTCTTAGAATTGAGCCGCCCGCAGGCATGCTGTGACGATGGGTCACCCGCGTTCGTCAAGGGTTGCGTGGAGCGCGCAGCTTGCATCCTGACTACCTTGCTGCGAATGGTGAATCAACCCTGGGGCGACTCACGTCGAAAACCAGGAGGTGGTCAACGCATCGATTACTTATTCGCCGTCAGGCATGGCCTGGTCCCAGGCCGATCACCCCGCGGTGGAACAGGTCGATTTACATCGCTCCAGCCACCCAGCCATCACTCCCTCCAAGGTCTGTCATATCCTCGCTCTATACCCGATTCGGTGCTGCCATGGCGCGGTTCCGGAGAGCAGACGCTCCCCGCAGACCGGCCGTGGCTGGTGTCAAACTGGGCGTTTCGTGGTGTCTCGGAGGCAGTGGGCCGTCCTTGTCGCCTCTCCGACCGTCTGCCCATCCCATCGGACACCTTGGAGTCACGCCGCCAAAAGCCAGCGATCATCCTCGGGCTGCCGCAAGTCCTTAAGACTGCTCCTGAATGAGGTGACTCGGGTCAGTTACTCGCCAACGGTCGGAAAGCGCCGATGGCTCGCACTGCTTTCAGGCTCGATGGCCGCTGCTCGACAGAGAGGACAGCGCGAATCGTTACCCGCGGCTCGTACTTCACCTACCGATCGAAACAGATAGATGGCCCCCTACGCACAGCCTTTGCGTAGGATGCCATGGCCTTCTCGAGGATACCGTTATCTCTAAGGTTGCGCGGCACACTGCGAGTTGCAGGCTACGGCGTTTCGAACCGCCGGTTGAGCTGCTATTCCCGGCGGTCTAGACCACGTTACCGACCGCCCGGTCGACCAAACCCGGCTCTCCGCGCGCCTGCCTAACGAAGCTATCCTGCCTTTACACGCCTGCGCGCGAGCGCCTTCAAGTCCGCAATGTTCTTTTACCCAAGCACCCTGAGCATCTTTCCCCATCCCCTCCGCGCATTTTTTGACGTAGTTTTGCAAGGCATAACTGCGGCAGACGACCACGAACAGAAAACCCCTAGCCCCGCGGTAGCAGTCGGCCGGCTGAAACGGCCCGGTGGAGCGAGGGACCTCGCCCTGCGAATTCCTCCTGTTTTGGCATGCCGGACTGCCGGGCGTGTAGGGAAAGACCCCGCTTAGCAGGTACCCTGCGACTTCGTCGCACAGCACCGCTTATAGCCGCCGTCGTCCCTGGCGAGTCCTGCCAAAGACCAGCTGTTAGGTCCCGGACGATTGTATGGAGACAAAACGACGTGCATTATTCGTCAGCCACAAGGTGATGTGGGAGCTGATTGATAACTCCCCAGCAAAGGGACATGGACATCGGACTGTAGTATAAGAACGCCGCGACCCCGCCGGCGAGGCGGGCGTATATGCAAAGCCCGTCGTTGTTGGTCGCGCAAGGTGCGGCTGAACTAGCTTCTTCTGCAGACACCCTTCGGCGCAGGAAGAGCCGCGACAGCGTCGAAGACCGACCGCATACTGCGCATCCACTGCAAACCACCCTCACGCCCGCGCAGGGAGCCGTGGGATCACGCTGCGCGCCCCCGTTGCTGCCTCTGGACGATCTCTTCATCGTCGTGCGCGAGCTCGTCCACGAAGGCATGTCGCCGCTCGCCCTTGCACCACCTGCTGGTTCGGCAAGGGGGATCTCGCATAGCCGCTGCAGTCGGTGAGAAGCCGGGGCACGAGACGTTCGAGAGCGATGAGCCGGGCTTTGTGCATCTCTACGTTAAGTATCTACCTAAGACCCCTGAAGAGGAGCACCGCCGCCACCTCTTTCTCGCCGTCGACCGTGCAACACGCTGGATGTTCGTGAAGCTCTATGCCGACAAGACGGCGGCTTGTGGGCGTGCCTTTTGGGCCGCACTGCCTAAGAGCTGCCCGCCGCGCAGCAAAACGCTACTGAGGGAAAACGGCACGGCGTTCACGGACCGCCTGTTTGGCTCCAAGGATCACCAAGCGACGGCTGAACACGAATTTGATCGACCTTGTGCTGCGCCCGAGATCGCGCCCCCTCTGACCCAAGCGCCGCACATCACCGACCAACGTGCTGGTAGAGCGCTTCAATGGTCGGAGCCCTGAGATCCTGACCACGTACCACTTCAAGAGTGTGGACGACTTGGAGACCGCCTTGCACATTATGTCTGGCCATACAACCCTCTTCTAGCGCCGAAAGCGCTTGGCCGCGCTGCCCCATGGAAGCCATGAAAAGTGGTATGCTCAAAGCCCTTATCTGTTCGTTAAACCAACACTAAGCGTTCGGGATTCGACGAGCAGCCTCAGTCATACCGGATTCCTATAGCTGCCATCCGCAAAAATTCTTAGACAAACCGTTAAAAGCTATCCATCTTAATTGTGGGTTACCTCTAGGAAGAATCCCTTCCGGCACGATCCGGAGTTGCTGCCATGGAGTGCGCTGGACATGCTTGTGGAGACCGCTGAGCGTTTTCGTCAAATCCCATTTGGCCGGGAGGCGGCACGGCTTATTGACGCATGTGTACAGTGTGGGCAGTGCACAGTCCGTTGCCCAACGTTCCGCCTGACCAACGATGAATGGGACGGCCCACGCGGTCGGATCTATCTGACCAAGCAATTCCTCGAGGACAGAGCACCAACCCTGCATTTGCTTCCGCCGGCGTATGAACTACGTAGGCTGACTAGTCCGGATTTCCGCCAGGACGTGCGCTTCTACCTGGATCGCTGTCTGGGCTGCCGCTCGTGCGAAGCAAGCTGCCCCCAGGGTGTGCGTTACGGCCGTCTACTTGATTTTGCACGTGTGCTGCTCGAGAGGGAAATGCCGCGGCCCCTGAAGGAGAGAGTTCTACGTCAGCTGGTCCGCTCGATTGTTCCGTATCCCGCTCGCTTCACACTGGCGCTGCGCACGGCGCAACTGCTGAGACCCTTATTACCAGCGAGCGCACAGCGGCTGATTCCTCCACTTGTACGATCAAAAAGGCACACATGGCCACAGCCGTCACACAGGCGGACGATGGTGGTTTGGCAGGGCTGCGTGCAACCCGCACTGGCTCCTGGCATCAACTTCGCAGCCGCGCGCGTGTTGGATCGCTTGGGTATCTCTCTCGTTCCGGCGAAGTCTGGATGTTGCGGCGCGATCAGCCTGCACATGGGGATGTGGGACGAAGCCCAGCAATTTATGCGAAAAGCCATTGATTCTCTCTGGCACCATGTGAATGCTGGTGCTCAGGCAATTGTCGTCACCTCGAGTGGCTGCGGCATGCATTTGCGTGAATATGGAGAGCTCTTGGCCGACGATCCTGCTTACCGCGAAAAGGCACAACGCGTGAGTTCGCTGGTTCGCGACGTTGCCGAGGTCATTACGGCCGAGTGGGCACCCGGTCAGCCACCCGAGGTGATCCAACGCGAGGAAACGCGGATCACCTTTCAGGCGCCTTGCAGCCTTCAGCACGGAGAAAAGTTGGCGGGAGTTGTAGAGGCTCTTCTGCGCCGTACCGGCTATAAGGTCTTACCGGTGGCCTATGGTTTCACATGCTGCGGAGCGGCTGGTTCGTACAAATTGTTCCAGCCGAAAATAGCAGAACAACTTCGGCAGCAGAAACTTAAGACGCTCGTCACGGGACGTGCCGAGCTCATCGCAACAGCCAACATCGGCTGCCTTACACACCTGGCCGCAGCATCCCCCCTTCCTGTCTATCATTGGCTTGAGCTCCTTGATGCTCGCCTAAAGTGAAAGAGGAGGTATGGTTTTTCCGCTTCGTAAGCGCTACTGCTTGATCACCGCCTTGCTCCTCGTGAGCGGGCCGATGAACCAGACACACGCAGCGCATCCCCTGATTACAGAAGATACCGCGACCCAGGGTGCGGGCAGATTCCAACTGGAAGTAGCCCACGACTCGGCGAGGTTAAAAACTGATGGTAGCAAGATGCGGCAGGACGTGTATAGGATCACGCTCTCTGCAGGACTTGACGATAAGCTCGACGTGATCGTTGGTTTGCCTTACCAACGCAATCGAGACTCTTCAGGAGGTCCCTCAGCGCAAACACAGACCGAAGGCTTTTCTGACCTCGCTATCGCTCTCAAATGGCGCTTCTACGAGGAGGCACAACTAAGTTTCGCCTTGCGCCCGGATTTTAGTCTGCCTACCGGGGAAAACGGACTGAGCGCCAATCGCGTCATTCCCAGTATTTTCGGCGTCATGACCTATCGCATGCCCCATTGGACCACACACCTTCACGTCGGCTATACGCGCAACTTCTACGACTCTGAACCTCAGCGCAAACACCTACACCACCTTTCGGCCGCGGCCGAGTACCATATCAATTCCAGCTTGCGGCTCGTCAGCGACCTTAGCCAGCAGACCAACCCAAAGCTTGGAGAGACGGCCTACGTCAGGTCGCTCCTTCTTGGAGCGATATTCTCCCCTACCCCGGACTTCGATATCGATTTTGGCCTACGTTTCGGCCTGACTGACAGCGCTCCCAACACGAGCTGGCTGTTCGGTCTCACGTTTCGGTGGTAGGGCAGGCTTTCACCATAAAATCACGCCCTCGTCAGGGTGTGTCTCCCTTCTCTCCTAAGGTTGTGCACAAGCTTGTGTCACCGGCCTATTCCAGTAGTTGCCCTTCCGACTGATCGCGCAAGTCATTCGGTTTGTGACAAGACCTGCCCGAAACACCTCGTTTGTGTACCCGCTGCTTTCCCCTCACTGAGTGGGTAATTAGTTCAGCACAGGTTTTCTCTTTAACCATGGCTGGCCTCTTCACCCTTGAGCAGGTCGATCACCATCGACAGGCCTGCCAGTCCCCCCATCTGGGTGCGGCCGTAACACATCCATTCCATGCCCGATTCGACGCTGTGAGGCAAAGCGCCACTGCGTAAATCCTACGCAACCGGCCCGCTCTGCCTGGGTCACGCGTGGACCTTCTCGCCGCCTATGCCATCGCCCTGCTATCACACTTAGGTCCTTATCTTCCTAAGAATGCCATGGCAGCGTTCTGGTATTTCCGGTGCGATACCAGGGCCCCGCCACGCGGACCCGTTGTCCTGCTGGTAATGAGGCAGGCGCATCCTGGGTGATGCATGCTGTCTTTTGCTTCGCACCTGTCCGACGACGGATCCTGCGAATAGCACCGCAACTTCTCATCCGTCTGCGCCCAGCAGCCGTCACTGATACCGTACTGCGCAGCCATCTGTACCTTGCCAAGCAAATAATCCACCAAGCGTATCCGTCCAGCGCCTTTCTCACTCGGCCCGACTTTTGAGGCGGACGGAAAATTGGTCGAGGAAGTGGGGGGCCGTCCTCGGAGAAGACCAGCCAGTCGGCCGGTTTGGGGTCGATGCGCGCACAGCCATAAAGAGCTGCGCCAAAGGATCGTCGACCAAGGACTCCGGGATGGTGTGCTCGAAGCGCTGGGGGACGTTCATCTTCGGTGTCTGGGTTCCAACGCTCGATGCCGTCCCGCTCGAGCAGCCGATCGTCTGTCGAACCGAGGGGCGTTGTTCGTGGGCAGCGTGTTGCGAGTGGGCAGCTGCGGTGGGGCGGGCTTGGAGGGTGGGCAAAAGCAAAGCCTGTGTGGGAGACGGGGTCGCGGTGAAGGCGACGATGTCACGGCGCAGCCGGTCGTGGATTCGGTAGAGGGTCGGGAGGCCGCCACCTGCAGCGGCTGCTCGTGCCGTTTCTTGGGGGCCCGGGCTTGGCGTGGCGGCTGAGGGGCTCAACTCCCCCCGGCGGTGCATGCGCGGGGTGTGGCGCCCAGGCTGCGATGCGACACAAAGCGCATCGCGAGTCGCTTACAGGCCGTGGCGATCTCCAAAGGGCAGAATGTTAAGCGGTTGCTCGTGTCTTTGGCAGTCATCTGCCAAAGATGCCCCGAGGCGGCTAGCCGGTTAGGCCCCCGCATGCGATATCCAATGTGATGCACTCGTCTGGCAGGCCTCTTGGATCAAGGGCCTGCCAGGGTTTCTGAATTGGTGCACCAAGCCAACAGCCGGCAAGCCGTGATCCTGCCTCAATACATCTTGTAGGGGAGGAACTTTCCGCTGAGCACGATCTTGACCCTGTCCCCTTTCGGATCGGGCTCACGGCTGATGTCCATAGAGAAATCGATCGCACTCATGATGCCGTCGCCAAACTCCTCGTGGATCAACTCCTTGATAGTCGTACCGTAGACCATGATTAGCTCGTAAAACCGGTAAATCAGGGGATCGGTAGGCACCGTGGTCGGCAGCGATCCCTTATACGGAACCACCTGCAACAAAGCTACCGCTTCGGCAGGTAGCTCCAACAACTCCCCCAACACCCTGGCTTGTTCTGCGGTGAAGGTCATCTGTCCCAAGCACCCTGCAGTGACCCACTCCTTGCTCTGGCCCACTGCCTTAGCGATCTCGCTCCACTTCAGCCCTTTCTTCAGTTTGTTGGCAACAATCATTTCAGTGACGTCAGCGCGATTCATAACGATTACTCCTCAATTCAACGAGTTTAGGATACAGAAGGTACAGTCTGCCGAGGTGGGTACACCAACTCCCGCCCACCGTCGGCTTCCTCGTCCGCCTCAAGCCCCGGGCAAACGATTGGCGGACTATGGCCATCGTAATCGGGCTGTGCAGCCATCGTAGAGTGCCTGGAACGGTTCACCAGGAAATCAATCAAGTGGTTGCGGATGCGATAGTAGTGGGGGTGCTTGTATACATCATGTTTTGTCCGACTCCGCGGCAAGGTATTGACTACGATCTCGGCAATCCTCGCTTCTGGTCCGTTGGTCATCAGCAAAACCTTGTCGGCCAACCGGATGGCCTCATCCACGTCGTGAGTGATCATAAACACAGTCTGACGGGTCTTGGCGCAAATACTCAGCAGTTCATCCTGGATCATCGCGCGGGTCAGTGCGTCGAGCGCAGCAAAAGGCTCGTCCAGCAGCAACATCTTGGGTTCAATAGAAAACGCGCGCGCAATTCCGACCCGCTGCCTCATGCCGCCCGAGAGCTCGGCCGGCTTTTTGTATTCGTGTCCAGTCAAATGCACCAAGTCTATGTATTTCTGACAATGGGCACGAACCTTGTCCTTGCTCCATTCTGGCCAGCGCGATTTAATGGCGAACTCGATGTTTTCCCTCACCGTAAGCCAGGGAAAGAGAGCATGCCCCTGGAATACGACGCCTCGGTCCAACCCGGGCCCTGATACCTGCCGACCGTCCATGATCACGACGCCGTCGGTGGCCTCATCCAGCCCAGCAAGAATATTCAGTATCGTCGATTTGCCGCAGCCTGAATGGCCGATGATGCAAACAAATTCACCACGCTCAATAGTGAAGTGCACCTCTTTGATTGCCGCCACGGGCTTGCCGCCCCGCCTGGCTGGGAAAATCTTGGTTAAGCCCTCCACTTTGAGAAAAGGCTGGGTGCTCATAAGCTTTCCCTCATTCTGTGTAGCTGACCAGCTTGAGTAGAGCGCCAAAAACGATATCCAGGCAAAGCCCTACCACGCCAATCAGGAATATGGCAACAATTACGTTGACGATGCTAAGATTGTTCCATTCGTTCCAGACGAAATATCCTATACCCGTGCCCCCAATCAACATCTCGGCAGCAACAATCACCAGCCACGCTATACCCATAGAGATGCGCATGCCAGTGACGATGGTCGGGGCAGCTGCAGGGAGGATCACTCCCCAGGCGGTGCGTAAGGGTTTGACTTCAAGAGTTCTGGCGACGTTGAGCCATTCCTTCTTCACAGAGGCAACCCCATGTGCGGTATTGAGTAACATCGGCCAAATCGAACAGATAAAGATCACGAATATGGCCGACAGACTAGAGTCCTTCAGGGTATAAAGTGCCAGTGGCATCCAAGCCAGAGGCGAAATTGGCTTCATGACCTGGACGAACGGATTCAGCGCACCCTGCATCACCGGCGACATGCCAATAACGAACCCAAGCGGAATCGCCACGATGGCAGCCAGCACAAACCCAGAGATAACGCGAGCCAACGAATACGCGAGCTGAATACCAATCCCTTTGTCATTGGGACCATTGTCATAGAAGGGACTGGATAGTTTGCTCAGAAGCGTCCTGCCGACCGCCATTGGGCCAGGGATGTCAGAAGTTTGGGCACTGCCCCCCATAAGAGTGGCGTACTCGTCAGTGACTCTGGCCGACGTCTTGTGATCTGCCTCTGTGGCAATATGCCAGACCAGTAGAAAAGCCGTCAGAATCACCAGGGAGAGCAGTCCGGACCGAAAAGCAAGAGATCGCATCATCGCTCAGGCCCTCCTCAAGGTGAAGGAACGCAAATATTCCTCGGGTTTGGCGGGATCGAATTCCTTGCCCATAATGGTGTGTTTACGGTAGTTTTCCTTGGGTGGGTTCAAGCCTAGTTCCATCATGCGTTTTCTGGCGTCCGTTGCCAAAAACACATTTTCCGCAATCTGTCGATAATCCAAATCTCCCTTGACGTATCCCCAACGCTTTAACTGTGTAAGTATCCATACCGCCATCGACTGCCAAGGGAAGGGGTCGAAGTCGACTCGATCCGGCACGTTCTTGACATTGCCCAGACCATCGGCAAAGCGGCCGCTCATGACCTGCTCCAATACTGGTACAGGCTGGTTGAGGTAGTTGGCTGGGGCAATCGCTTGGATGATGGTACTTCGGTTGGCTTTGTTACTGGCGTAGTGGGTAGCCAGCGCAATGGCACGGAACAGCGCACCAAAGGTATTGGGATAGGTCTTGGCGAAGCCTTCCGCCACGCCGAACGCGCAGCAAGGATGCCCGTCCCAGATTTCCTTGGACAAGGTGTGAATAAAGCCAACACCTTCGAAGACCGCGCGCTGATTGAACGGTTCCGGGCCAAGGAAGCCGTCTATGTTTCCGGCACGGAGGTTGGCCACCATGTCGGGTGGCGGCAGCACGCGCAGCTCGACGTCCTTGTCGGGATCAAGACCATGTTCTGCCAGGAAATAGCGCAACAGCAAATTGTGGATCGAATAATCGAAGGGAATCCCAAACTTCATGCCCTTCCACGAGCTGGGAGACAGCTTGTCTTTATGCTTGAGGTGCAGAGTGATGGCCTGGCCGTTGATGTTCTCGATCGCGGCAACGTCAATTGCGACCGGCCTGGAACCGAGCCCCAGGCTCATGGCAATGGGCATGGGTGAGAGCATGTGTGAAGCGTCGTATTCTTTGTTGATAACCTTGTCGCGCACCACTGCCCAGCCCGCCGTCTTGACGAGGGTTACGTTGAGTCCCTGCTTGGCATAAAAACCCATGGGTTCAGCCATGATGATCGGAGTGGCGCAGGTGATCGGAATAAAGCCAATCTTGAGATCCTTCTTTTCTATCGGGCCACCACCCTCGGCTGCTAGAGCCTTGGCGGCGCTCAGAGGAAAGAAATGAGAGATCGCCGCCAGCGCTGTCCCCGCTCCCACGGCGCGAATGAAATTGCGCCTTGTCTCGTCTTTCGGAAACATGGCGCGCACCACTGTGGCTTCCACCAGGCGGCCAATGACGGCCTCCTCTCCGCGCACCTCGGCGTCGTGTTCAGCCTGGCTGTGATGGCGGCCGCAGGCGCAGCCGCGCCGGTGCAGGCGCAGGTTGGGGTCGAATGGATTCTTGAACGCAGACATCACAGACTCCTTTCACACACCGTGAACAGTCGCTCGCTGTCCTTTCGCGTAGCAATATGCGTTCCAACCCAAGTGAAAAAATCCGGCTAGCGGAAAGCTAGCGATCCATCTGGCCTTTTCTCACCGTGACAGCGGAGTCGCGAAGGTTCCGCATCATCCCCAATGCACAATAACTGGGCACGATGCACCTTAGCAGTGCATCAAGAAATCAGTAGACTCGACGTGACAATAGGATCAGACCATGCACTTCCTTGCGTATCCTCGAAGCGGGCGAAATGTGTAAACTGCCCCAGCATCGAGGTGAAGCACATGCACGTGTATCAGATCATCAGATCGTTGAGCTGCCTGACGACCTTCCGCGGGACGAGTCGACCGGGAGCCACTCGCTTTCGACTTGCACACGATCAGGTAGACTGTAGAAAGGGTTAGCGAAGTAGAAGGGGGGCGCGGATCTGCTCCTGATCATCTGGCCGGGAAAATGCCGCGCACACGCTCTCTCTGAAAGCTTCAGTAAAAAGCTGAACACATACCCAATCGCTTGACAGCCACCCGCTTTTTGGATGCAAACCCATGCTTCTTTAAGGCCCTCCCTGGGCCATGGGCGCACGGTTCAATCGCAACGACCGCCGGCCCCCACGGGCCGTCTCTTCGCCGACCCGGCGCCACCCTCCGGCGCTGCCTGATTCCGGCTCTCCTGCTGGGATGACGACGCCAAAGGCGCCTTCCGGTCTCGACGCGACGGAAGCAGCGCGGCGCCTGCAGGAGGAGGGACCCAATGTCCTTCCGGGTGAGGCGCGGCACGGGTTTTTACGGCTCCTTGTGGAGGCCCTGGCCGAGCCCATGTTCCTGCTACTGCTCGGTGCCGCTTTCCTCTATTCCCTGTTCGGGGAACTGCGCGAGGCGCTGTTTTTGCTCGGCTTCGTGCTGGTCACTCTGGGGCTTACCCTCTATCAGGAAGGCCGCAGCGAGCAAGCGATCACCAGGCTGCGCGATCTGTCGAGCCCGCGTGCGCTGGTGATCCGCGATGGGCAGCGGGTGCGCATTCCCGGCCGCGAAGTGGTGCGCGGCGATTTGGTGGTATTGAGCGAAGGCGACAGGGTTCCCGCCGACGGCGTGTTGATTGAGGCCAGCGGGCTCATGGTGGACGAATCACTGCTCACGGGCGAGGCCGTGCCCGTGCGCAAACTGCCCGCCGAGGGCGAACCGTCACCGACGCAGCCCGGGGGTGAGGACACGCCCTTCGTCTATTCCGGGACGCTGGTGGTGGCCGGCCACGGGATTGCCCGCATCACCGCGACCGGCCCCCGCAGTGAAATGGGTCGCATCGGCCTGTCTCTCGCCGGTCTAACCCGGGAAAGCTCGCCTCTAAAGCAGCAGACCGCCCGTCTCATCCGCACCCTCGCCCTCTTTGCCCTCGCCGCGAGTATCACGCTCGCCCTCATCTATGGGTTTCTGCGCGGTGAGTGGCTCACCGCCGTGCTCGCCGGCATTGCGCTGGCGATGGCACTACTGCCGGAGGAGTATCCGGTGGTGCTGACCCTTTTCCCCGCTCTGGGAGCCTGGCGCCTGTCCGCGCAGAAGGTTCTCACGCGCCGCGTGGCAGCGATCGAAACTCTGGGCGCGGTGTCGGTGCTGTGTGTGGACAAGACCGGTACCCTCACCGAAAACCGCATGCAGGTGGCGGAGCTGTGGCAGCCGCAAGCAGGACTCGCAGTGGCGGCCTGTACGCAACTGCCCGAATCCTTCCATCCCCTGGTGGAATTCGCCATCCTCGCCAGTGAAGAAGATCCCTTCGACCCCATGGATCAGGCTTTCCATGCTCTGGGGCAACGTCTCCTGGCCGACACGGAACATCTGCACCGAGATTGGACGCTGGTGCACGACTACGGTCTTCATCCGCAACTGCGCACCATGGCCCATGTCTGGCGGAGTACTACCGAGTCGGCCCATATTGTGGCGGTCAAGGGCGCACCAGAGGCCGTGGTGGACCTCTGCCATTTGGCGCCGGGGGAAGCGCAAAGGGTGTTGGAGGCGGCGGAGGCGATGGCATCACGCGGCCGGCGTGTGCTGGCCGTGGCAGGGGCGCGCTTTGCCGGCGAGGTCCTGCCTGCCATGGAACACGATTTCGATTTCCGCTTTCTCGGGCTGGTGGGACTGGAAGACCCCTTGCGTGCCGAAATCCCGGAGGCCGTCGCCCAATGTCACGCGGCAGGGATTCGCGTGGTGATGATCACCGGCGACTATCCCACTACCGCCCGCGCTATCGCCCTTAAGGCGGGATTGCCGGCCGATGACGTGCTGTCCGGCGAGGAGTTGGCGCGGCTCGATGAGGCGGCATTGCGCCAACGCCTTGCTGGTGTGCATGTCTGCGCGCGTATCACACCGGCGCAGAAACTGCGCCTGGTTCAAGCCTTTCGCGCCGCGGGCGAAATCGTGGCCATGACCGGCGACGGCGTGAACGACGCGCCGGCGCTGAAGGCCGCACACGTGGGCATCGCCATGGGCAACCGGGGCACCGACGTGGCGCGGGAGGCGGCATCCCTGGTCCTCCTCGATGACAACTTCGCCTCCATCGTCAATGCCATCCGCCAGGGGCGGCGTATCTTCGACAACCTGCAGAAATCCATGTCCTACATCATGGCGGTGCACGTGCCCATCGCCGGCATCGCGCTGCTGCCGGTGCTGGCAGGCCTGCCACCGGTGTTGTATCCCGCCCATATCGCCTTCTTGGAGCTCATCATCGACCCGGCTTGTTCCCTCGCCTTCGAAAACGAACCCGCCGAAGAGGACATCATGCGTCGTCCGCCGCGCGATCCCCAGGCTTTGCTCTTCGGCGGCGCGACCCTCGCCCGCGCCCTCGCCCAGGGGGCCGCCGTGCTGGCCGTGGCCGGCATCGCGCTGTTCTGGGCCGCGTCCCACCTCGATGCAGAGCAGGCCCGTGCTTTCCTCTTTGCCCTGCTGGTATCGGCCAACCTCGCCCTGATCTTCGTCAACCGCAGACGAGGCCTTTCCCTCGCTACACTGCGGCTCCCTAACCGGGTGCTTTTTCTGGTGACGGTGGCCACGTTGGCGCTCCTGCTTTTCGTGCTCTATGTGCCGTCCCTCGCCGCCCTATTTCACTTCCGGCCGCCGCCAGCTGTGGGCGTGGTTGGGGCGTGTCTGCTAGGTTTTGCCGCGACCGTTCCCCTTGCTCTGGTGCAAGGACGCAGGACCTTCTCACACCGGGCCTAAGCCCCGGCGCAAGCGCAAGGCACTATACCGCTTGCACAGGACAATTCGAGGCGCACCGAGACCGCACGGCAGCAGGCTGCCGTGCGGTGGCTTTACGCCGTGGCGCGTTGAGGGGCGATGTCGTCGGCAGGACGCACCAGTTCGCGATAGAAATTGGGCAGGGCGAACAAGGCGTAGTGAACGTCGGCGTTGTAGTAGTTGAGATGGGGAAGGGCGGCGCTGCGGCTTTCCACCACGGCCCGCTCCACGGCGGTGGGATCGAGGCGGTCGGAAGCGACCGCGAAGCCCCAATAGGCTCCATAGAGGGGAACGTAAAGGCCGAAACAGTGCACCTCGGCAAAGACGCGGCGCAGGGCCATCACGATGGCGCGCACCTGCTGCGGCTCGAAGACGGGCGTGCCGGTGTGCAACACGACGGCAGCGCCGGGACGCATCACCCGTTTGACGGTGTGAAAGAATGCCTCGGTGTAGAGGGAGCCGGCGGGCGTTTCGGGATCGGTGAGATCGAGCAAAATCAGGTCGAAGCGGTCCTCGGTTTCCTGCACATAGGCGAAACCATCGCCGATACGCACCGAAAGACGCGGATCAGCAAACACGCCGCGATGGATGCCGGCAAGATGCTGGCGGGCCACGGCGACCACTTCCGCGTCCAGCTCCGCCATGACGACGCGCTCGACGCTTTCATGTTTGAGCACCTCCTCGGCCGCGCCGCCATCGCCGCCGCCGATGATCAACACTTGGCGCGGTGCACCATGGGCCACCGCCGCTGGATGCACGAGGGCCTCGTGGTAGAAAAATTCCTCGCCCTCCGAGGTCATGAAATGGCCATCGATGCGCAGGGTGCGGCCAAAGGCGGGCGTGTCGAAGACTTCGATGGTCTGGTAGGGACTGCGTTTGGTGAGCAGGCGCTGGCGGCTGCGCAAGCCATAGACGGCATCGCCGGCATCGTTCAAAGGCTCGATGATGAGCTCATCCGGCGGATGCTCCTCACTGCCCCGCTGCAGGCGGTGGATTTCACTGCGCGCCGGGTCGAAAGCGGCGACGATTTCGCGCAGCAGCGTCTCCGCCTTGCCCGAATTGTCGGTGGTGAAATTGCACACGTACACGTCCAGGGTGACGGCTCGTTTCTCCGGCCAGGTGTGTACGGCAAGGTGGGATTCGGCGAGCAAAAGCATCCCGGTCACGCCCCCGGGCTCGCCGTTGTATGGTGGAAAGGCATACCACTTCTCGTCCACCAGAGTAAGCCCGGCGGCGACGGTGTGGCCGCGGCAAAGTCCTGCGAGTTGTTCGGCGTCGGTCATCAGACCGTCGGCACAGCGGCAGTCATACAGATCAGCCGTCAGATGAAGCCCCTGCATGGCTCAATCCCCCATCCAATCGGTTGCACCACCAGACCGAACAGGCCTGGACGAAAAGCCCGCGATTATATCAGCTTGATGCCAGAAAACGGAAGATGGCGCAGGTTGCGCCCAATGAGCGCAAGATGGGGGCGGTTCAGTCACTTTCCAGATAGAGCTCGTGACTGTCGTGGTCGTAGGCGAAGAGGTCAGCAAAGCGGCCCCAGTCCACCGCGATGTCGAGCTGACGTTCGGCCTCGGCGCCGAATTCCGGTGTCAGCCGCTCGACGAAATAATCTCGGTCGACACGCTGGTTGTCGTCCTGTTGCAGGCTCTCGTAAATCCAGCGGATCAGGGGCACGCGCAGCAGCCGGCCGGCGATGATCTCTTTGCGCACGGGAATACTGGCTTCGGCGTATTCCTGTCCCAGCGGTGTGAGGATGATGTCGCCGGCCTCGAGACGCGCCAGTCCCAGCCGCTCGGCGGCCTCCACCAGCGGCGCTAGGGTAGTGTAGTCGGCACCGATGGCCTGCGCCAGCCGCGGTAGATCGGCGCGGCCGTTTTCGGCAGCGATTTTTTCTGTAAGCCCGCCGAGGGCGATCAGGCGCACATCGGGCAGCCGCCGCAGCACCGCGCCGGTCCCCGGTGCGGCGCCCTGAACTTCCGCTTCGCTGCCGGTGCGGCCGGTGACGGCGGCGTACACCCGATCCACCAGGGCCTGGAAGGCGACGTCCTTGCGCGCGCGGGGATGACGCAGACCGACGTGGATTTCCCCCAGCACCCGGCCGGGGTCCTTGGCCATCACCACGATGCGGTCGGCAAGCTCCACCGCCTCTTCGATGTTGTGGGTGACCATGAGAATGGCCCGAGTAGGCATTGCCTGCGCCAGCCACAGCTCCAAAAGTTCGCCGCGCAAGGACTCCGCGGAGAGCACATCCAGCGCGGAGAATGGTTCGTCCAGGCAAAGGAGCTCTGGCTCCACGGCCAGGGCCCGGGCGAAGCCCACCTTCTGCCGCATGCCCCCCGAAAGCTCCCGCGGATAAGCCGACTCGAAGCCCGACAACCCCACCAAGTCCACCAGTTCTTGGGCGCGCCTAGTGCGCCGCGCTTTGTCCACGCCGCGCGCCTTCAGCGCCACCTCCACGTTCTCCAGGACGGTGAGCCAGGGAAAGAGGGCGAAGGTCTGGAAGACGATGGCAGTATGGGGGTTGACACCGTGCAGGCGGCTGCCCCGGTAACGCACCACACCGTGACTCGGTGCGGTGAGACCGGCAATGATGCGCAGCAGCGTCGATTTGCCGCAGCCGGACGGCCCCACCAGGCAGACGAGCTCACCGGTCTCGATGGTGAGATTGATATCACGGAGGGCGTGGAAGTGGCCGAAGCTCTTGCCCACGTGTTCGAGATGGACGAGTGCATCGGCGGCCATAATTCACTCCAAACGGTAACGCGCTTCGGCGAGACGATACAGACGCAGCCAAAAAAGCCGGTTGGTGAGCACCACCGTCAGCACCATGACCAGGGTGGCGGCAGCGAGCAGTGGAAAGTCGCCCTGCTCAGTGGCCCGCGCGATGACGGCGCCGATGCCTTCCGTGGCATGGGTCTGGCCGGCGAATTCCACGTATTCGGCGACGACGCTGGCATTCCACGCCCCTCCCACGGCGGTGATGGCGCCGGTGACGGCGTAAGGAAAAAGCGCGGGTAAATAAAGGACGCGCCAACGGCCCCAACCGGACAGGCCGAGCAATGCCGCGGTATCGCGCAAATCCCGCGGAATGGCGGAGGTGCCCGCGATCACGTTGAACAGCAGATACCACTGGCTGCCCAGCATCATGAGAAGAACGGCGGACACATCGAGCCCGCCGGGCAGCCGGAGGAAGAAGAGCAACACGAGGGGAAACAGCGCCGTCGCCGGCACCGAGGCCGCCACCTGCGCCACCGGCTGCAGCAGAGCGGCAAGGCGCGGCCGCGTGCCGATGGCCACGCCGACGGGCAAGGTCCACGCCGCCGCCAGCAGTAACGCCGCCATCACGCGCAGGAAGGTGGCTAAAAGCCCGCGGCCGATGTCCGCCCAGGCTGCCAGCGGCAGGGTAGACAGCATATCGAAAAGCCGCAGCAGGCCTAAGCCTACGGCTAGGGCCAGCGCGCCCCACAGGACGCGTCGCGTGAAACTTCCCCGCGCCGTTGTCTCGCCAAAGTGCACGGTCGCAGTGGGATCCTGCCAGCGGCGATCCAGACGCTCCATGAGCGGCTGCCAGGCTTGGCTGATGAAACGCTCCACGAGGAGTGAACGGGCGAGGACATCCCTTAGCCACGAGCTCACGTGGTTTGCCCCTTCCACCGTTTCCAGCTTGAAGCGTTCCGCCCAGGCCAGCAGGGGCCGCCACAAAAGCTGGTCGAGGGCGACGATGAGGCCAATCAAGGTGCCCACGCCCAAAACGAGCGCATGGGTATCGCCTTGGTGGGCCGCCGTTTGCAGATAGCTGCCCAGGCCCGGCAGGCGGAAATCGCGGCTGCCCACAGTGAACATCTCCGCCGCCATGAGGAAAAACCAGCCACCCGCAAAGCTCATGATGCTGTTCCAGATGAGGCCCAGCGCGGCAAACGGTAGCTCCACGTATTTGAAGCGGAACCAGCCGCCGAAACGGAACACCGCCGCCGCCTCCAAGAGTTCCCGCGGCACGGTGCGCGCCGACTGGTAAGTGCTGAAGGCGAGGTGCCAGGCCTGGGAAGTGAAGATGAGCACGATGGAGGCGAGCTCCACCGCCACCCCCGTGGGAAGGATCACGGTAAGGGAAAGGAGCACCACCGGCAAAAAGGAGAGGATGGGCACGCTCTGCAGGACGTCGAGGAGCGGCAGCAGAACCCGCTCCGCCCGCCGGTTGTGGGCCGCGTAAAGCCCATAACTGACGGCAAAGAGCAGAGACAACCCATAGGCCGCCAGCATCCGCAGAAAAGACAGTGCCGCATACCAGGGCAGGGCCGAGGCGGCGAGAGAAATCTCCGGTCCCTTCACCACCGCCGGCGCATGGAAGGCCAGACGCGCACCAAGCCAGACGACGGCGCCGATGGCCGCGAGCACCACCGCATCGCCCCAGGTGAGGGGCGGGCGGGCAGGCAGGGAAAGGGGGAAATCGAGGCGACGCATGGGGGGCCGAGGCCAAGCCCCGCATCCTACCCCAGTGCCCGGCTGCGTGCCACCCTCGCGGCCTGTCCACTTCCACCCCTTGACTCCGTACCGCAGTACAGGGTCCATACTGGCCGCGTCTCGATGATTGGAGCCCAGACCATGACGCGTACCCGTAGCCCCAGACTGCCCCTCATCGGGGGCGTGCTCGCCGCCCTTGGCGCCTCCCTCTGCTGTATCGGCCCACTGGTGCTGGTGCTGCTCGGCGTGGGAGGCGCCTGGGTGGGGAGTCTTGCCCGCCTCGAGCCCTTCCGCCCCTTCTTCCTCGCCGCCGCCGCGGCTGCCCTCTATTTCGCCTGGCGCAGGCTCTACTCCCCTGCTGCCTGCACCCCCGGCGCGGTATGCGCAAGCCCGCGTGTGAGCCGCCTGTACAAGGCGCTCTTCTGGCTCGTGGCCCTCCTTGTGCTCTTTGCTTTCGTCTTCCCTTACCTTGCGCCCCTCTTTTACTGAAAGGAGTCCTTATGCTGAAAAAACTCATCCTCTTGCTCATGCTCGCCTTCGGCCTTGCGGGAAGCGCTTTTGCCGCCATGCGCACCGTCGTTCTTTCTGTGCCGGGCATGTATTGCGAAGTTTGTCCCATTACCGTCAAAAAAGCCCTGCAGAAAGTGCCAGGCGTGACCAAGGTGGAAGTCTCCTTCGCAAAGAAGGAGGCCGTAGTCACCTTCGACGACGCCAAAACCAGCATCAAGGCCCTGGAAGACGCCACCTTCGAGGCGGGCTATGAATCCACGGTGAAAAGCGGGGCAGCGAAATGAAGGTGCACACCTTGGCCATCCACGGCATGACCTGTGGGCACTGTGCCGACACGGTAAAAGAGGCGCTGTTGTCGGTGACGGGGGTGCGCCACGCCGAGGTCTCCTATGCCGCGGCCACGGCCCGGGTGGAAGCGGAGCCAGACACGCCCGTCGACGCCCTCCTCGATGCCGTCCGCGCCAGGGGCTACCGCGCCGAGGCAATGGAAAACCCTGGCCCGGCGAAAGCGCCGGGGCTTTCCGTGGCCATCATCGGCAGTGGCTCGGCAGCCTTTGCCGCCGCCCTCCGCGCCGTCGAGGCCGGCGCGGCGGTGACCCTCATCGAGGCGGCCACCCTGGGCGGCACCTGCGTCAACGTGGGTTGCGTGCCGTCGAAGATTTTCATCCGCACCGCCCACCTCGCCCATCTTGCTGCGCGGCACCCCTTCACTGGGCTTGGTCGGCAGGCGCTGGCCGTGGACCGCCGCTCCCTCCTCGCCCAGCAGCAGGCACGGGTGGCGGAATTACGCCATGCCAAATACGAAAGCCTGCTTGAAACTCATCCCGGCATCCGACTTTTGCGCGGCTTTGCGCGCTTCGAAGATGCCCACACTCTTCTCGTAACGCAGCCAGACGGCAATAGCTTGCGCCTGACACCGGACCGCATCCTCATTGCCACCGGACGCCTGCCCCACATACCACCGCTGCCTGGGCTCGCCGGCACGCCCTTCTGGACCTCCACCGAGGCGCTGCTGGCGGAGGAAATGCCAGCCCACCTCCTCGTGCTGGGGGGCTCGGTGGTGGCCCTGGAACTCGCCCAGGCCTACCTGCGCCTGGGCTCCCGGGTCACTCTGATTGCCCGGGGTAGGCTGCTCCCGAAGGAGGATCCGGCCCTCGGCGAAGGCCTCAAGGCGGCACTGATCGAGGAAGGCATGACCGTGTTGACGGACACCCCGGTCACGGCCGTGGCTTTCGACGGCCAATCGTTCTTACTGAAAACCGGCCTAGGCGCCACCCGCGGCGACCGGTTGCTCGTTGCCACCGGTCGCACACCCAATACCGCCGGACTCGCCTTGGAGCGCGCCGGTGTTGCCGTGGATGCCAGCGGCGCCATCGTCGTGGACGACCACCTGCGCACCTCGGTGCCCCACATCTATGCGGCGGGCGATTGCACCAACTCGCCTCAGTTCGTGTACGTGGCGGCAGCCGCCGGCACCCATGCTGCCATCAACATGACCGGCGGCGATGTGGCACTGGATCTTTCCGTGGTGCCAGCAGTGGTCTTCACCGATCCCCAAGTGGCCACCGTGGGTCTTTCCGAAGAAGAGGCGAAACGGCTTGGCGTGGAAACCGACAGCCGCACCCTGACGCTGGACAACGTGCCCCGGGCGCTCGCCAATTTCGACACCCGTGGCTTCATCAAACTGGTGGCGGAGAAAGCCAGCGGACGCCTGCTGGGCGCACAGGTGCTGGCGGCGGAAGGTGGCGAAATCATCCAGACCGCGGCGCTGGCCATCAAAAACCGCATGACGGTGCAAGCACTCGCCGCCCAGCTCTTCCCCTACCTCACCATGGTAGAAGGGCTCAAACTCTGCGCGCAGACTTTCACCAAAGACGTGAGCCAGTTGTCCTGCTGCGCGGGATAGAAACCTCAGGGGCGCCAGTAGCGGTAACCCTTTAGTTGCAGCCGGATCATCTCCGGCGCACCGGCGGGCACGAACTCCACCTCCAGCGGGAAATCGGCATCCCTCTAGCCGTAGGCGCGCATGCTGATGCGGCAAGCCTTGAAGCGCACGCCCTGCCGCGCCAGGGCAGCGAGCAGGATTAGGTATCGTTGTACAACGTCGTTGCCCGATTTTCGCCGCGTGTGCGGCATGTCAGCCTCGAGTCTCTCTCCACCCGAGCTTTCCGCTTCGCAGTGGCGAGGCCGACACGACACCGGCGATTCCAAAGGGTGGCCTGCTTTGGCGCGGACGGCATCTGCTATCATCGCCGCACCTTCCATCGGTCCCGTCATGTCTGCGCGTCTTGTTTTACTCGCTTTGCTTTTCGCCACTACCGCCTGTCAGGACCGCTCGACACCGCCGTCCTCCCCGCCACCCCGTGTGGTGCGGACGGCCGTCGTCGCTCCCGCCGGCGGAGCGGAGCTCACCCTTTCTGGCATCGTCCATGCCCGTTTCGAAACGCCCCTTTCCTTCCAGGTGGGTGGACGGATCCACGCGAGACATGTGGATACCGGTCAGCGGGTGAAGGCCGGTCAACTTCTCTTCGAGCTGGACCCCCGGGATCTTCTCGAAGCGGTGCGCGCCGCGGAGGCGGAACGCGCGGCGGCCCAGACCGGCGCCGAGGCGGCGCGCCGGGAGCTTGCGCGCATGGAATCCCTCGCCGCCCGCCAGTTCGTCTCCGCCGCCGCGGTGGAACGCGCCCAGTCCACCGCGGCGGAAACCGCCGGACGGCTTGCCGCGCTGGAGGCCCGGCTCACCCAGGCGCGCAACGCGCTGGCGTATGGGCGACTCGCCGCGCCGGCCGACGGGGTGATCACCACCATCACGGGGGAGCCTGGACAGGTGGTGAATCCCGGCCAGACGGTGGCCGTGCTCGCCCAGGGCGAGGCGCGGGAGGTGGAGGTGGATTTTCCCGAACACGTCCCGCCCCCTGAGGAGGGCGTGCTCAAGGAAACCGGCGCGCGACTGCGGCTGCGCGAAGTGGCTGGCGCCGCCGATCCGGTGACGCGCACGTTCCGCGCACGCTACCGGATCGAGGACGCCCCTGCCCCCCTGCCGCTGGGGGGTGTCGTGCGGGCGGTGTTCCGTCGCGGCGGATCGTCGACGGCCTTGCGCGTGCCCCTTGCCGCCCTCGATGAGCGTGGCAGTGGTCCCCGCGTGTGGCGCATCATCGACGGACGCGCCCAGCCCGTCACCGTCGAGGTGCTCAGCGTGGACCTGGAAAACGCCACCGTGCGCGGCCCCTTGCGCGCCGGTGAACGGGTGATCGCCCTCGGCACGCATCTGCTCCATCCCGGCATGCCAGTGCGGGAAGCCGCGCCATGAGCTTTCCCAATCTCTCCGCGCTCGCCGTGCGCGAGCGGGCGGTGACGCTGTTTTTCCTCATCCTGGCGGTGGTGGGGGGACTGTTCGCCTTCCTCTCCCTGGGCCGCGCCGAGGACCCGGCCTTCACCGTGCGCGTGATGATGGTTTCGGTGCTGTGGCCGGGCGCCACCCCGCAGGAGCTGCAGGACCAGGTGGTGGACCGCCTGGAAAAGCGCATCCAGGAAGTCGAGTATCTCCACCGCATCGAAACCACGGTGCGGCCGGGCCGCGCCGATCTGCAGGTGGAATTCCACGACTATGCCCCGCAGGCGCGGATACGGGACCTTTTCTATGAAGTGCGCAAACGCATGCAGGACGAAGCCCCACGTCTGCCGCCCGGCGCCCTGGGGCCCTTCGTCAATGACGATTTTTCCGATGTCTATTTCGCCCTCATCGCCCTCACGGCGCCGGGGCTGCCCCATGCCGCGCTGGTGGAGGCTGCCGAGGGCGTGCGCGACCGCCTGCAGGGCGTGGAAGGCGTGCATAAGGCCATCCTCCTCGGCGAACGGCCGGAGCGCCTCTACGTGGAATTCGACAGCGCCCGCCTCGCCAATCTGGGCGTAAGCCCTGATGCCGTCTTCGCCGCCATCGATGCCCACAACCGTCTGGTTCCGGCCGGCCGCGTGGACAGCCGCGGTCCCCGCCTCTACCTGCGGGTGGACCGGGACCTGAGCGAGCCGGAGAAACTCGCCGCGGTGCCGCTCGCGGTGGGCGACCGGGTGTTCCGCCTCGGCGACATCGCGACGGTGCGCCGCGGCTACGAGGAGCCGCCCAGCTACCTGGTGCGCGCCCGCGGCGAGGAAGCGGTGCTGCTCGGTGTGGTGATGCAAAAGGGGGAGAATGGCCTTGCCTTCGGTGAGCGTCTGCGCGCCTTCGTCGCCCGGGAGAACAGCCGGCTGCCGCTGGGCATGGGGCTTGCGCTGCTCACCCATCAGGCGGATGCCATCGCCCGCGCCGTGAATCTCTTTGAGCTCAAATTCCTGGCCGCCCTGGTGGCCGTGATGGGGGTGAGCATGCTTGCCCTGGGCCTGCGCGCCGGCATCGTGGTGGGGGTGGCCGTACCGGTGACGCTGGGCCTCACCTTCCTCGCCATGAAGGCCCTGGGCATCAACCTGGACCGCATCACCCTGGGCGCCCTCATCATCAGCCTCGGGCTTTTGGTGGACGATGCCATCATCGCCGTGGAAATGATGCTGGTCAAAATGGAACAGGGCTGGGACAAAATCCGCGCCGCCGCCCATGCCTGGAACGTCACCGCTGCTCCCATGCTGGTGGGCACGCTGGTCACCGCGGCAGGCTTCCTGCCCATCGGTTTTGCCCGTTCCGGGGTAGGCGAATACGCCGGCAACATCTTCTGGGTGCTGGGCCTGAGTCTGGTGATCTCCTGGCTGGTGGCGGTGGTGTTCACCCCCTACCTGGGTGTCAGCCTGCTTCCCGCGCGGCCGGCGCAAAGCCACGCCGACCCCTACGCCACACGCGGCTACCAGCGCCTGCGCGCCCTCATCCGGCTGTGTGTGGAAAGGCGCAAGACCGTGGTCGCCATCACCCTCGCGCTCCTTGCCCTGTCGGCGGTGCTGCTGACCACGGCGGTGCAAAAACAGTTTTTCCCCGGTTCGGACCGGCCAGAAGTGCTGGTGAGCGTGTATGCCCCGCAGGGTAGCAGCATCACGGTTACCGATGCCACCGTGCGCCGGCTGGAGGAGCTGCTCAAGTCCCTGCCGGAGGTGAAGACGCTTTCCGCCTATGTGGGCGGCGGTGCGCCCCGCTTTTTCATTTCTGCCAATCCGGAGCCGCCGGATCCCGCCTTCGCCAAACTCGTCGCCGTCACCGGCAACGCTGCCGAGCGTGATCGTGTCATCCGCTTTTTGCGCGCGCGCATCGAGGCGGGGGATTTCCCCGAGGCGAGGATCCGGGTGGCGCGGTTATTGTATGGTCCGCCGGTACCCTGGCCGGTCACCTTCCGCGTGATGGGGCCCGATCCGCAGGTCCTAAGGGACATCGCCCACCGCGTGCGGGCGCTCATGGAGGTGCACCCCAACGTACGCGATGCCCACCTGGAATGGGACGAGCGCGCGCCCGTGCTGCACATCAGCATGGACGCCGATCGTCTCGCCCGACTCGGCCTCACCCCCCTACATGTCGCGCAGCAGCTGCAATTCCAGCTCGAAGGCGGCAGCGTCACCCAGGTCCGACGCGGCAGGCGCGCGGTGGAAGTGATCGCCCGCGGTCACCCCGAGGGTGCCTCCTTCGAAGTGCGCAACCGGGAAGGACGCAAGATTCCGCTAAGCCAGCTCGGCCAGTTGCAAATTCGCTATGAAGAACCCGTGATCAAGCGCTACAACCGCACGCCCTTCGTGGCCGTCCTGGCGGACGTGGAAGGCGCACAAGCCAATGACGTGACGGCGGTCCTATGGCAGCACATGGAAGAGCTGCGCCGCAGGCTGCCCGAGGGTTACCGCATCGATACCGGCGGTTCCGTGGAACAGTCGGCGAAAGCGGAGAATTCCATCCGCCGCCTGCAACCGCTGATGGTGGCGGTGATGTTGATTTTGATCATGCTGCAGATGCGCTCCTTCAGCGGCACCTTCATGGTGGTGGCCACGGCACCGCTCGGTCTGATTGGTGCCGTGGCTGCCCTCCTCCTCTTCCGTCAACCGTTTGGCTTCGTCGCCTTGTTGGGGCTGATCGGACTGGCGGGCATCCTCATGCGCAACACCCTCATCCTCACCCAGCAGGTGAAAGACAATCTGGCCCAGGGCCAGGAAGCGGAACACGCCGTGGTGGAGGCGGCGGTCTCCCGCGCCCGGCCGGTGGTGCTCACTGCGCTGGCAGCAGCTCTTGCCTTCGTGCCTCTGACCTTCGACGCCTTTTGGGGGCCGGTCGCCTTCGTCCTCGCCGGCGGTGTCATCGCCGGTACCGCCATCACCCTCCTTTTCGTGCCCGCCCTCTATGCCCTCTGGTTCCGCCTGCCTGCGGGCGGGCCAAGGGGACTTCCGGCGTAAGCCGCCTTTTCCCGCCTGTCCGTGTCAAGGCAACGTTAAACCGAGTCCAATCCCTTGACGCAGTTTATTGGGTGGTCTAATAGTGAAAGGCGATAGCCGGCATCGCCCTGTCGGGGTCGGGTTTCCGGGCGCGGACTGGCTGTCGCACGGCCTGCGCCCGGAAATCCGGGACAAAAACAGAGGGACAACTCCCCGCGTGCCGTTCCCCCTGGGACGAGGCCGGGGAGATCTTTTCCCCTGCCGGGGCGATCAGGCCAATCCCCATTTCCAAACGAGGAGGAAATATGACCACACGCAGGGAATTTCTCACCCGTGGGCTTGCCCTCGGTGCGGCAGGGCTGTGGCTGCCCCAGGGACGGGCCGAGGGGCTTTTCGACATCCCCGTCCCGACGCTGCCAGCAGGTGATGTGGAACAGTCGGTCATGGCCACGCTGCCGGGCAAACGGCCACTGATCAAGCGCACCTGGCGGCCCGCCAATTTCGAGACGCCGGTGGCGCTCTTTGACCGCAGCGACTTCACACCCAACGATGCCTTCTTCGTCCGCTGGCACCTCGCCGACCTGCCGGAGGCCAACGATCCGCGCCTCGCCGAGACCAATTACGTCCTCAAGATTGGCGGCGATGCGGTGGAGAACCCCTTGAGCCTGAGCCTGCCACAACTCAAACGGGAGTTTGAACAGGTGGAACTCGTCGCCGTCTGCCAGTGTTCCGGCAATCGACGGGGACTCGTGCAGCCCCATGTCGCGGGCATCGAGTGGGGCTATGGCGCCATGGGCCAGGCCCGGTGGCGGGGTGTTCGGCTGCGCGATGTGCTCAACCGCGCGCGCCTGCGCAAGGAAGCCCTGGAAGTGGTTTACGACGGCCTGGACCGGCCTGTGCTGGAGAAGACCCCCGATTTCATCAAGAGCCTGCCGGTGTGGAAGGCACTGGATGAAAACACCCTGCTCGCCTGGGAGATGAACGGGGAGCCGTTGCCCTATCACAACGGCTACCCACTCCGCCTGGTGGTGCCGGGGTGGACGGCCACTTACTGGGTGAAGATGATTTCCGAGATCAATGTGGTGAGCAAACCCTACGATGGATTCTGGATGAAAACGGCCTACCGCGTGCCCATGGGCAAATTCCCGGTGACCGACCGCTTCATCAGCCAGGAAGTACCGGGTGGACCCAACACGCCCATCACCGAAATGGTGGTGAACTCCCTCATCACCAATCTGGAACCCAACCAGAAAATCCGGGCTGGCCAGTGGACCGAGGTGCGCGGCATCGCTTGGGATGGCGGCCGGGGCATCCGTCTGGTCGAGGTCTCCACGGATGGAGGTCGCAGCTGGCAGCCCGCTGAACTGGGGCGCGATCTGGGCAACTTCGCCTGGCGGTCGTGGAGCTATCGCTTCAAACCGCGCAAGGGCCGTTACGGCATCCTCGCCAAAGCCACCAATGCCGCCGGTTCCACGCAGACCTTCCAGTGGATCGCCAATCCCGCCGGCTATCATCACAACGTGATTCAGCGCATCGACGTGGAGGCCGTATGAAAACGTTCACCGCCCTCGCTGCCCTGCTCCTTTTGCCCCTGGCCGCCCAGGCGGACGAAAGTCAGATCAAGCTCAAGGATGGCCCGGGCAAGGACAAGGTCGCCATCCACTGTGCGGTCTGCCACAGCACCGACTACATTCCCATGAATTCCCCCTTCCTCGACCGCAAGGGCTGGGAAGGCGTGGTGAACAAGATGATCAAGGTGATGGGGGCACCCATTCCCCAGGAAGATGTCCCTGTGATCGTCGATTACCTCACCCGCCACTACGGCAAATCCTGAGCGCGGCGGGCGCCGCAAGAAACACCCGCCACGGCTTCAGCCCGGGGCGGGTTTTTCTTTGCCTGGAAAGCGAAAGGCACGTTCTCCTTTTTCTTTGCCCGCGCAGCAAAGACCGTTATCCTTCTTCCCTTTGTTTTCCGACTGAACGATGAACGCGCGCCTGCCCCGGGGCGTGATCGCCCTGGGCTTCGTCTCCCTCTTCATGGACCTCTCCTCGGAGATGATCCATAGCCTCCTGCCCGTGTTTCTGGTGGCGGTGCTGGGCGCATCAGCGATGACGGTAGGGGCGATCGAGGGCATTGCCGAAGCCACCGCCTCCATCGCCAAAGTCTTCTCCGGTGTGCTTTCGGACTGGATGGGTCGCAGAAAGCCCCTTGTGCTTTTGGGCTACGGGCTGGCGGCCCTGAGCAAGCCCCTCTTCCCCCTTGCCACCAGTGTGGGGGCGGTACTCCTTGCCCGCTTCGCCGACCGCATCGGCAAAGGCATCCGCGGCGCCCCGCGGGATGCCCTCATCGCCGACATTACCCCCGCCCCGCAGCGGGGGGCTGCCTACGGCCTGCGTCAGGCCATGGATACCGTCGGCGCCTTCGCCGGACCCCTGGTGGCCATGGTGTTGATGGCAGTCAGCGGTGACGATTTCCGCTTCGTTTTCTGGGTGGCCGTGCTGCCCGCGGTGGTTTGCGTGCTGCTGATCCTCTTTGGCGTCGAGGAACCGGAAGCCACCCGCCCCGCCGCCGACACCCGTTTCTCCCTCCGCCGGGAGGCGGTGGCGCGACTGTCCGCGCGTTACTGGATGGTGGTGGCCTTCGCCGCCGTGCTCACCCTCGCCCGCTTCTCCGAAGCCTTCCTCCTTCTGCGCGCGGAAAGCCTGGGGCTTGCCGCCACCTGGGTGCCCCTCATCCTGATCGTGATGAACCTCGCCTATGCCGCGAGCGCCTACCCCTTCGGCAAACTCGCAGATAGCGGCCACCCGCGCCATTTGCTCGCGCTGGCCCTCCTTTTCCTCATTGCCGCCGATCTCGTCCTTGCCGCCGCCTCCCATGTCTGGCTCACCGGGGCGGGAGCGGTCCTCTGGGGCCTGCACATGGGCGCAAGCCAGGGGCTGCTTGCCACCCTGGTCGCCGCCCATTGCCCGCCGGAGCTGCGGGGCACGGGCTTTGGTGTCTTTCATCTTGTCAGCGGCCTCGCCCTGCTGCTGGCCAGTGTCATCGCCGGTGCGCTGTGGGCAACGCTGGGGGCGGCGGCCACCTTCCTTGCCGGCGCCCTCTTCGCCCTCATCGCCGGCATCGGGCTGTGGTTCGACACAAAAAAGCCGCCCCGCAGGGCGGCACAATGAACACGCAGGGCTTCGTGCTCAGGTCTGATAGCGGCGGGACTTGAAGGACACCGTGCGCGCGAACTGGTCGGAGCCGCCCACCTTGCGGATGTTCGCCCACGTCCCTTTGTAGTAGGGCACGTAGTTGCGGTCAGTCCAGTTGGTCACCACATCGCCAACGATGCCGTTGAACCAGCCAAACTGCATGAAGGTGTGGTTGCGTTTGATCGCCGGGTCAGGGTAGGCCATGGCATAGGTCGCCCCATAGTCGTTGTAGATCTCCACGATGTCGCCGGGCACCACCCCCAACTCCTTGGCATCCTGCGGATTGAGCTCGATGATGGCCATGGGGTAGCGGTCCTTCACATGGGGATCGTACTTGTTGTGGTAGCCGGTCTGCCAGACCTCGTTGAGCCGGCCGTTGTTGATGTAGAAGCGGTACTTCTGCTTCTGCAGGGCCACCGGCTGCGGCAGGCCCGGCCACGGCGCCGGCAGGAAGCGCGCCTTGCCATCCTTGGTGTCGAACTTGTTGTCGGTGTATAGCATCGGGGTGCCAATCAGCTTGCCGTCCTTGTACTCCTTGATCGGCAGTTGCACCCCGTTGTTGCCGGCCTTGCGCAGACGCTCGTAGGTGGCCAGGTGCCCAGTGGGTCCCCCCTGGCTGTCGATGGGCCCGGCGCCAGGCTGGCCGGCGCGACGGAAGCCATCGTTGAAGGCATCCTCCTCCGTCTTCCAGTCGAAGCCCGAGAAACGGGCGGCCATCGCCTTGTTGCCCTCTTTCTCGTACAGCGCCTTCATGGTGTTGGCGATGTCGGCGGCGATGAGACAGTCCGGCTTGGCCACACCCGGCGGGTCCATGAATTTTTCCGAAAGGCGCAGCCGCCGTTCGCCATTCATCGAGGTGAGATTCATCTCGCCGGGATGAGCGGCGGGCAGCGCCACGTGGGCGGCATCCATGATCATCGTCGGATAGAGATCGATGAGGGTCACAAACAGCCCACCCTTGTTCATCACCGCCTCGACGATGGCGTTGACCTGGCCGTCGGTGTCCGCGCCGCGGGCCTTGCGCAGCGCTTCCTTGACGATCTCCGAACGGCGCAGTACGGCATTGCGGTAGGCTTCCGCGTTGAGGGTGGTCTGGAAACTGTTGCAGCCCCAGAAGGTCAGGGTGCGGCCGCGGCCTTCGATGATCTCCTTGTCCACGTAGATCATCTTCTTGCCCGGATATGGAGGCCGCGTGTAGCCCTCCTGGTGACCACCCATGCGCACACAACCGGTGCCGCGTCGGCCCACGTTGTGGGTGGCCAGCACCAGATCCAGAAGGGCGGACTGGATCAGATAATTGTCATTGCCCCAGATGATGCCCTTTTCGTAGGTGTGGCAGGTGCGTTTCATGAAGCCCGGCGCCTTCGGCTTGTAGGCCCATTCCGCGAACTGCTTGAGCTTGTCCACCGGCACACCGGTGATGCGGCTGGTCTCTTCCAGACTCATGCGGTTCGCCCGCACCGCCTCATCGAAGCCCGTGGTGTGCTTGGCAATGAAGTCGCGGTCGATCCAACCCTGCTCCACCACGTAGGTGAACACGCCGTTGAAGAGGGCAATATCGGTACCGGGTTCCAGTTCCAGATGGAGGATGCGGTCCTTGCCCACCGCGGTCTCCAGGATGGTGATGGTGGGGGTGCGCCGCGGATCGATGAACACCACGCGCGCATCGGGCATGGGTTCGTTCCTGGCGAAGAACTGCTTTTTCTTTTCCTTGGTCGCACCCTGCATGTTGGGCAGCAGATGGGCAAGGAAATAGTTGGTCTGCGTCTCGTACTGGTTGGCGCCCACGGAGACGATGCAGTCGGCGATTTCCGTATCCTCATAGGAATTGTTGAGTTCGCCGATGCCCATGTCGCGTGTGGCGTGACATTCGGAGTTGTAGGCCGGCCGGTTGTGGATGCGCACGAAGGGGGTCTGGAAGGCGGAAAACATCAGCTTGCCGGTGCCCCAGGTGTTTTCGAAACCGCCTCCCGCTCCACCGTGATCGAAACAGTTGAAGCCGATCCAGTCCGGACCTTCCCGGTCGAGGATGGCCTTGTGCACCCCGGCATAAATGGCCAGCGCCTTCTCCCAGGTGGTGTCCAGCCACTGGTCCCCCGTATGAAGTTTCGGATAGGCCAGGCGCTCCTTAGTGAGCCCTTCCGGCTGGTACATGTAGGAGGCCATCTTGCCGCCGCGCGTGGAGGAAAGGCCCTGGTTCACCACACATTCCTTGTCCGGCACGACCATGATGTGGTAACGCTTGCCGTCCCGGTCGGTGATGACATTGGTCATCGCCGGCGTGAGCGTCACGGCAAAGGGGGGAAGCTGTTTGCGGAAATCCAAGCCGAGGGCATTCTGGTGTGGCGCCCGGCCGCCCTCCTCGTTCTCCGGCCATTTATAGACGTGGTAGCCGCAGCCCACGATGCAGAAATGGCAGGTCATGTTGGTCTTCTGCGCGTTGACCGGAGGCAACACGATACGATCGGAACCTTTGCTCATGATTCACCTCCTCACAACACGTTGGCCTGGCGGCCGTAGATGAGCCCCTCGACGGCAATGGCCGTCACCGTGTCCGTCTTCGCGTCGTGCTTCAGCACGATGCGCGGCAGGTCCTCGGTGGCCTGGCCGCAGACCATCTGTCCCCCCATTTCCGCATCGAAGGTGCTGTAGTGACAGGGACAGCGGAAGGTACGGGTCGCCGTGTCGTAGGTCACCGGACACCCCATGTGGGTACACAGGCTGCTATAGGCCACGATGTCCCGGTCTGGACCGACACCGCCGGGAACCGGCCGCCCCAGCTTCACCAGGGTGCAGGGGGATGCGGCGTCCGGATAATGGAAGCTCACGGGTACGTTGACCTTGAGCTCGGCACCCTTGGCCAGCACCTTGTGGGGATAGGGCAGGGTGACGCGGCCCACTTCGGCGTTTTCGGCCGCCCCGGCCGCCCCCGGCACCGCCACCGTGGCAACGGTGCCCGCTGCCGCGGCACCGCCCAGCTTGAGGAAGGTTCTGCGGGAAATGTCAGTCATGGATGGCTCTCCTTTGGCAATCGTTTTTCCAGGGGGCGCAGCTCGCCCCGAGGGCTCAGTGGCAAACCGCGTGCCAGCTGACGGCTTTCGGCAAATCAAAGGGTTGGCGCGCTCCTTGACCCCGATCGTTTCGTATCGGTAACATGGGCCGTCACCCTTTGGTAACGGGTCATGCCGCCGCTGCGCGCCTTCTGGATCGCCGTCCTCTATCTTGCCTGCCTGGTCTCCGCCGCCGCAGCGCAGCCGCCCCTGCGCATCGGCACCACTCCGGTTTTCCTCGACGATCAGATCGGCTTCCTCGATCAGTGGGCCGCCTATCTGGGCTTGCGCCTGAATCAGCCCGTGCACTTCGTGCAGCGGGCGAGTTACCGGCAGATCGTGCGCGAGCTCATGGAAGGCAACATCGATTTCGCCTGGATTTGCGGCTACCCCTTCGTGCGTGAGGAAAAGCGGCTGCGACTGGTGGCCGTCCCCGTCTGGCAGGGTGAACCCCGCTACCGTTCCTATCTCATCGTGCCCCGCGAGGACACCGTCACCCAGAGCCTGCGCGATCTGGCGGGACGCATCTTCGCCTACTCCGACCCCCTCTCCAACTCCGGCTGGCTCTATCCCCAGACCCAACTGAGAGCCATGGGGGTGGACCCGCAACGCTATTTCGGGCGAACCTTCTTCACCTGGTCCCATCGCAAGGTGGTGGAAGCCGTGGCCACGGGGTTTGCCGACGCGGGCGCAGTGGATGGCTACGTGTATGAGACGCTGGCGCGCCTGCATCCGGAGATCACCAGCCGCACGCGGGTGGTGCACCGCTCGCCGCCCTTCGGCTTTCCGCCGCTGGTGGCCGCGCCCCACGTGGACGAAGTGGACAGGCTGCGCCTGCGCTCGGTGCTGCTTGGCATGAGCGATGACGCCGAGGGGCGCCGTCTGCTGCGGCATCTCAACCTGGATGGTTTCACCGCCGGCGACAGCCGACTTTTCGACGGTATCCGCGAGGCGCGGCGGCAGGTGGAGCGGCCATGAAGCTGTGGCGAGATCTTTCCTACCGGCACAAGGTGCCCCTGGCGCTTTCCCTGGTCATCGTCGTCACCGCCCTCATCGTCTCCCTCATTCTCCTCGCCCATGCCTGGCGGGATGCGCGGGAACAGCTCGCAACCAATGCCGCGGCCCTGGGCCGGGTGGTGGCGCGAAGCCTGGCCCCGGCGCTGTTGCACGATGATGCGTGGACCGCTTTCGAGATTCTGCGCACACCGCTGGAAGCGGGCGAAAACCGCCGCTTCCTCGTGGTCATCGACCGTGGCGGACGCATTTACGCCGCGAGTGACCCCAGGCGTTTCCGCACCCTCACCCCGGTGGCCGCGGTGCCCGAACTCAAGGCCACCGTGGCGACAGAGGGCAAGCCGCTGCACGAGGTGGGGGAATGGATTCTCCTCGACCAACCCATCCGCGCCGAGGATGGCACCGTGCTGGGACGCGTGGTGATGGGCTATCACCGCGACCTGGTGCTGCCCCGCTTCCATGCCACCGTGCGCCAGGTCCTGATTGCCACCGCTGCCGCGCTGTTGCTCCTGCTGCCCCTCGGCTGGTACGCGGGCAATGCCCTGGCGGTGCCCCTTTTGCGTCTGGCCGACTGCTTCTCCCGCGCCGGCCGCGGCCCCCTTTCCCCCAGCGAATGCCGGCTCGATGCGGGCGCGGACGAGATCGGGCTTCTGGGGCGGCGCTTCCAGGCGATGCTCCTCGAGCTGGAGGAAAAGCAGCGCCTGGAAAGACAGATGGTTGCCACGCAGCGCCTGGCGGCCATCGGGCGCCTGACGGCGGGGATCGCCCATGAGGTGAACAATCCCTTGGGCGGCATGCTCAATGCCATCAGCACCTATCGCCGCCATGGCCGGGGCGACCCCCTCGCCGAACGCACCCTCGGTCTGATCGAGCGTGGCCTCACCCAGATTCGCGAAACAGTGGGCGCGCTGCTGGTGGAGGCGAAACTGGAATCCCATCCCCTGTCCCCGGCCGATCTGGCGGATCTGCGCACCCTCATCCACGCCCAGGTGCGCGGCCGGCTGCAGCTCGACTGGGCGGTGGCCCTCAACGAGCCTGTGCCCCTGCCGGCCACTCCGGTGCGGCAGATTCTCCTCAATCTCCTGCTCAATGCCTGCCAGGCGGCGGAAAAGCGTGTCGCGTTGCGGCTTGACACACAGGCCGATGGGCTATTGCTCCAAATCGAAAACGATGGTCGGGCCATCCCGCCCAAGCGTCTGGAGCATCTCTACGAGCCCTTCGTGGAGGAGGAAGGCGAAGGCCGCGGCCTGGGGTTGTGGATCGTCTATCAGCTGGTGCGCCAGCTCGACGGCCGCATCGATGTGACGAGCGAGCCGGGCCTCACCCGTTTCACACTTTTTCTGCCCATCAAGACATCATGACCAGCCAACCCCTGCTCTGTCTCATCGAGGATGACTCCATCATGGGTGAAAGCCTGGTTGACCGCTTTGCCCTGGAAGGTCTGCCCACCCACTGGTTCCGCACCGCGGGCGAGGCACTGCGCGCCCTGACGGAGCGCGACTATACGCTGGTGCTCTCCGACATCCGCCTGCCCGATGGCGACGGGGTGAGCCTGTTCCGCGAAGCGACCTCGCGGCTGGCGAGGGTGCCGGCCTGGGTCATCATCACCGGCTACGGCAGCATCGATCAGGCGGTCACCCTGCTGAAACTGGGCGCCCGCGACTACATCACCAAGCCCTTCGATCTCGACGAGCTGGTGGCCAAACTGCGGGCGCTATGCGAACCCTGCCGGCGGACCACAGCCGATCATCCGGAACTCGGCCCCTCCCCCGCCATGACCCGCATCGCCGAAATCCTGCCCCGCCTGGCGCGGGAGGCAAAGATCGTGCTCCTCACCGGCGAATCGGGCGTGGGCAAGGAAGTGGTGGCCAGGGCCTTACATCGTCTGGCCGGCGCCGATACGCCCTTCGTCGCCCTCAACTGCGCCGCCCTGACGGAAAGTCTTCTGGAAGCGGAACTCTTCGGCCACGAAAAAGGCGCCTTCACCGGCGCCACCCGCAGCAGGCGGGGCGTTTTCGAGCAGGCCCACGGCGGCACCCTGCTGCTGGATGAGGTGGGGGACATGCCCTTGTCCATGCAGGCGAAGCTGTTGCGGGTGATCCAGGAACGCCAGGTGGTGCGCGTGGGCGGCGAACGCCCCATCCCGGTGGACGTGCGCCTGATCTGCGCCACCCATCGGGATCTGCGCACCATGGTGCAGCAGGGCAGCTTCCGCGAGGACCTCTACTACCGTATCCATGTCATCCAGTTGCGCATCCCGCCGTTGCGGGAGCGCCGCGAGGACATTCTGTGGCTTGCCCGCCGCTTTCTGCTGGAATATGCGCAAAGCCACGGAGGAGCGGCCAAGAGTCTTTCCCCGGCGGCGGAACAGGCACTGGTTGCCTATGACTGGCCGGGCAATGTGCGCGAGCTGCGGCACACCCTGGAGCGGGCCTGCATCCTCAGCGCGGCGCCCCTGATCGATGCCGGGGACCTCTTCCCGCCCCAGGAAAAAACCGGCGGGGAAGCCCCGGCCCTCACCGCCCTCGATGATTATCTGCGCGAATGCGAACGGGCCTATCTGAAAGAAGCGCTCGCCCGCCACGGCCACCAGATCGGCCGCACCGCAGCAGCACTCGGCATCAGCCGCAAGACGCTGTGGGAAAAGATGAAGAAACTCTCCCTCAACGATTGAATCAGCCGAGGAGCCGACGCCGCACTTCCGGCACCAGGCGGGCGCGGATTTCATCGCGCACGCGGCGGAAGCTGTCCAGCGGCTCCCCATGGGGGTCGTGGAAAGGCATGTGCACGCTGGGAATCGGACGGGGAAACACCGGACAGGTCTCCCGCGCGTTGTCGCAGACGGTGATGACGAGATCGATGGGCTCATTGAGCACCGCCTCCACGTCCTTGGGATAAAGCCCTACCGTGGGGATGCCCAGCTCTTCCAGTGCCTTGAGCGCCCCTTCTGCCACTTTCGGTTGTGGGCGCGTGCCGGCGGAAATCGCCCGCACCGCCGGCCCCAGGTCGTGATTGACGAGGGCCTCCGCCATCTGGCTGCGGCAGGAGTTCCCCGTGCACAGGATGAGAACGGTCTTGCTCATCTCAGCGCCTCCTCGATGATGGCGCGCAAAAGCCGCTCCACCTCGCGTAAGGTGTTCCGCCCGGCGCGGGAACCACTGCCGGCGGGGCGGCGAAAGGAAACATAGGTCTGCTGCGGTGCCTGCGGCAGCACGTAAATGGCAATCACGTAGGGGCAGAAGACGATGTGATGGGGATCCGCCTCCATCATTTTGCGCGACACCGTGGCACTGCAGAATTCGATGGCTTCCGCCTTCAGGTACACCTGGCGGGTTGCCCCCAGGTCTTTCCCGGTGCGCTCCAGCATGTCGCCGATGTGGGCGACATTGTTGACCACCAGACCCCGGCTGGTGAGCGCCTCTTCGATGAGGGTCTTCACCGTGTCGAAATCCTCGCCGCTGACATAGGTCACCCGCTCGGCCGTCACCTGCACCGGTGTCACCGGCTTCAACCCGGGCGCGGCGGATGCGGCTGGCAGCAACACCCATGCCAGCAGAAGAACAGTCAGGCTTCGGACGAGGGGTTTCATCAAACGATTCTCCTTCAAGCGTGTGACAGAAAAGGAAAGGGATCACGGGGCCTTGCGCAGCCAGTCGTCGAAACGGCGCAGATCGCCGGCGAGCGCTTTTTCTGCCTTTTCCTCCATGGCGCGGTAACGGCGCAGCACTTCGCGGCCGAAGTCGGTGAGCTGGGCGCCGCCGCCGCGCGCGCCGCCGGTGGCCGTGGTCACCAGGGGCTTGCGGAAGGCCCGGTTCATGGCATCCACCAGCAGCCAGGCCCGCCGGTAGGACATGCCCATGCTGCGCGCGGCGGCGGAAATGGAACCGTGCTCTCCAATGGCTTCCAGCAGTGCCACCTTGCCCGGACCGAGGGAACTGGCACTGCCCAGCAGGATGCGCAGACGGGGCCGCTGCATCACCTCTGCCAGCGTGCCGCCGCCGCTTCGTCCGTCTCGCGGGCCTCCACCCAGCGCGCCCCTGCCGGGGTCTGTTCCTTTTTCCAGAACGGCGCCCGCGTCTTGAGGTAATCCATGATGAACTCGCAGGCGGCGAAGGCATCGCCCCGGTGTGCACCGCTCACCGCCACCAGCACGATCTGGTCGGCGGGAAGCAGCCGTCCCACCCGGTGGATGACCAGGGCATCGGCGATGTCCCAGCGCCGCCGGGCCTCGGCAACGATCTCCTCCAGCGCCTTCTGCGTCATGGCCGGATAGTGTTCCAGCACCATTTCCCGCACTTCGCTGCCTTCGCTCATGTCGCGCACCAGACCGACGAAGGCGGCAATGGCACCGATGTCGCGCCGGTCCGCGCGCAGGCGCGCGAGCTCTGCGCCCACGTCGAAATCCGCTTGCTGCACCCGCACCATGCTCATCCCCCCGTCACTGGCGGAAAGATCGCCACTTCATCGCCGGCTTTGAGGGGCGCCTCGAGGGACACCAGCGCCTGATTCACCGCCACGCGGAAGGGACGCTCACCGAGTTCCCGTGCCCACACTCCGCCCCGCGCCCGCAGCAACGCCACCAAGTCCGCCGCGCTGGCCGCCTCACCCGGCAGGCTCAGCGCTTCCTCCGCCAGACCAAAGGCCTCCCGCAGACGGGCGAAATACAAAACCCGGACGTTCATCGCAACTCCGCGAAAGGAATGAAACGCACCCAATCGCCCCGCCGGATGGGGGTGGCCGCCGGCACATCCACCAGCCCCTCCGCCCAGACGGTGGAAGTCAGCACCCCCGAACCCTGGTGGGGATGGATTTCCACGCGGCCGGGGGGCTCAGTGTCCACCACGCGGCGCGCCCGCAGGAATTCCCGGCGCTTGTCCGGCCGCAGCCAGTCGAAATCGGCCTGAAGCCAACAGGCCTTCGGCATGACCTCCATCACCCCCTGCAGGCGCAAAAGAAACGGCCGCGCAAAAAGACACCAGGTGACGAACACCGAAACGGGATTACCCGGCAGCCCCAGGAAGGGCTTGCCCGCCACCTCACCGAAGGCAAGGGGCTTGCCCGGCTTCACCGCAATGCGCCACAAATCCAGGCGCCCCAGCCGTTCCACCGCAGCCTTCACGAAATCCGCCTCACCCACCGACACACCGCCGCTGGTCAGCACCACATCGGCCTGCTCCGCCGCCGCCGCGAGGACGCGCACCGTGGTTTCGAGATCATCGGCCACCGTGCCGAGGTCAATCACCTCGCAGCCGAGGCCGGCCAGCAGGGCGTTCACGGTGTAGCGGTTGGAATTGTAGATTTTTCCCGCAGGGAGCGGCTCGCCGGGGTTCACCAGCTCATCCCCGGTGAAGAAGGTCGCCACGCGCAGGCGCCGCACCACCGGCAGGCTCGCCAGCCCCACCGAGGCGGCCAGGCCCAGATGCTGGGGGGCTAGCCGTGTGCCCGCGGTCAACACCGTCGCCCCCGCGGCAATGTCCTCGCCGGCGCGCCGGATACTGGTCCCCGGCGCCACCCGACCGTGGATGACCACGCTGTCGCCCTCTCTCGTGGTCTGTTCCTGCATTACCACCGCATCGGCGCCGGGGGGAACGGGCGCGCCCGTGAAAATGCGCGCTGCCGTGCCGGGGACCAGGGGTTGCCCCAGCGTGCCGGCGGAGATACGCTGGCTCACCGGCAGACGGGTATCCCCCTCGACGGCAAGATCGGCCACCCGCACCGCATAGCCATCCATGGCGCTGTTATCGAGGGGCGGCACGGCGATGGCGGAAACCTGCGAAACAGCCAAAACCCGCCCCAGGGCCGACAGGGTGGGCACCGTCTCCACCCCGGCAATGGGTGCCGCAGCGGCAAGCAGGCGATCGAGGGCCTCATCGACGGAAAGCGGGGGAGCGTTCATATCGGTCTCGCGTGCTGAAGGATGAAATCGGCGATGGCGGGCACATCGTTCAGGGCGAACCAAGGCAGCGTCGTCGTCACCGGTTCATCCGAGGCCAGCGCCAGAATGTGGGGATCCTCCGGATACAGGAGAGCCGCGCCCAGGGCGGGCCGGTGCACCTCCAGCTTGGGTACCGGCTCCCGCTTGTAGCCTTCCAGGAGGACGAGATCACAGGGGGAAAGCCGCGCCACCTGCTCCTTGAGGGTGGGCGGTGCTGAACCGCGCACTTCATGCATCAGCGCCCATCGCCGGTCAGAAGCCAGCAAAACCTCGCTCGCACCGGCTGCGCGATGGCGCCAGGAATCCTTGCCCGGCTGGTCGAGATCGAAATCATGATGGGTCTGTTTGATCACGGCCACCGTCAACCCCTGCGCCACGAAGCGGGCAATCAGCTTTTCCAGCAGCGTCGTCTTGCCCGCGCCGCTGAACCCAGCCACGCCGAAAACCCGCTTTGCCCCGCGCTCCATGGGTTATATTCTGAACGATATAACGCGCGCCGCCAACCCCGCAAGTGCTTGTCCCCCTGCGGGCTGCCAAGCACCCTTAGCTGGCGCAACCCATGCCCACACGACAGCAGCCGCAAGCCGCGGAAAGGGTTGATCCGGTTTCACGACGAAGGCTTGTGGTTCGAGGACGGGCCGGCCATCCCACGTTAGCGGAGGTTTGACCTTCCCCAAAGAACGAAAGCCCCGGTGGGGCTTTCGCGGAAGGGGTCACTTGCGCTTGGTGGCGGAGGGAACAGTCTGCGGCGCTTTCTTTTTCGCCTTGTGCGGCCGGCTCACGCCATAGGAGCCGTTGAAAATCTTGCCGCGCCGCGTGCGCAGATCGCCTTTGCCCATGATGAACCTCCTCAACAGGGAAAAATCGTTATTTTAACCCAACTCGCCGCACGCTGGCCCCGGCGGGTAAGCGGACGTTTCGTCGCAGGGGCATGGAACCTGCGCCAACCCCAAGGACGGGCAAAAGAACTGCCGCGGCCGGGGTTGCCGTGTGCTACCCCCTCGGCTATATTCACCGCAATATAACGCGGGGATTGCCATGAATGCCCTTACCGACCGTTTCGGCCGCCGCATCGAATACCTGCGCCTTTCGGTGACGGATCGCTGCGATCTGCGCTGCACCTATTGCATGCCGGAGGGTTTCCGCGACTTCGAGGAGCCGGAACACTGGCTCACCTTCGATGAGATCGAGCGGCTCATCGGTGCCTTCGCCAGCCTGGGGCTGAAGCGGGTGCGCCTGACCGGAGGCGAGCCGCTTCTGCGCCGTCATCTGCCGGAGCTCGCCGCGCGCCTTTCGCGCCTGCCGGGCATCGAGGACCTTTCCCTGAGCACCAACGCCACCCAGCTTGCCAAGCACGCCCATGCCCTGCGCGCGGCAGGCGTGCGTCGCCTCAACGTGAGCCTGGATTCCCTGCGCCCGGAGCGCCTTGCCCGCATTGCCGGCCGCGACGTGCTGGGACGCATCCTCGCCGGGCTGGAGGCGGCGCAGGCGGCGGGATTCTCCCCCATCAAGATCAACATGGTGGCCATGCGCGGCGTCAATGACGACGAGATCGATGACATGGTCGCCTTCTGCATGGCGCGGGGTTTCATCCTGCGTCTCATCGAAACCATGCCCATGGGGGAGACGGGGCGCAATGCCCAGTATCTCGATCTGCAGCCGGTGAAAGCCGCCCTCAAGGCGCGCTTCGGCCTTATCGAGGGGAACCTGCCCGGCGGCGGGCCCGCCCGTTACCTGCAAAGCCCCGACGGCCGCTTCAGTGTGGGTTTCATCACGCCCATCTCCCAGCATTTCTGCGCCACCTGCAACCGGGTGCGCCTCGCCGTGGACGGCACGCTCTATCTGTGTCTGGGACAGGACGAACGTTTCGAATTCCGTCCTCTGCTGCGGCGGGGTGCCGATGAGGAAACCCTGCGCGCGGCGATCCTTGAAGCCATCGCGCTCAAGCCGGACTATGTCGAGGCTTTAAGCAACCGCGGCGTGGTGCTGCGTCAGCTCGGTCGCCATAACGAGGCGCTGGAAGCTTACGAACGCGCGCTCACCATCAAACCCGACTACGAGCAGGCGCAAAAGAATCGCAACAATCTTTTGGCTGACATGAAACGGCATTGATCCGGGCAGACGGCTCGGCCTCCGATCCCGGATGGAATTGCATCGGCAGCTGCGTCGAAAAATTCGTGTGGGACCGCCGGTCACGTATCAAGGGCGCTTTCAGCCTTGTGGAGCACGGCGCATTTCCCGAACAGCGATTGTTTGAAGGCGCTCTCATGTATCGCCGCCAGTGCGTGTGCCGAGGGCGAGATGAGGCCGCCGCCTTGCGTTCGCTGCGGCTTGGGGGCAATACTGAGCCGCGCTCACGTATCAGGTATGAAACGTCATCGTTGTTGGGGCGAAGTCGGTCGCGCTGTTCATCAAGCGGGCAATTGCAATGGATGTGGAGCAACTCATCGACGAAACGGTCGCGCCAGAACTTCAGGCGTGGCTGAGAAAATGGCCCAACGCCGTCGCGGCACTCAACCACATCGGAGAGCTTTTTACCAAGCTCAAAGAGCCGGAAATTTTGGGCGAGGTGGACGAGCACGTCAGCATTACCGGACCGGTCTACATCGGCAAGGGCACGCGGATCCATCCGTTCGTGACGATCCGGGGGCCGGTATACATCGGCGAAAACGTCAGTGTCCGCGCCCATTCCATCATCCGCAGCGAGGCCTACATCGACTCGCATTGCGTGGTGGGACATTCCGCCGACATCAAGCGCTCGCTGTGCCTGGCCGGGGCAAAGATGCAATGCGGCATCTTCGTGGGAGACAGCATCTTGGGTGCCGGGGCACGCATCGGCTCGGGTGTGATTACGGCCAACCGGAAGTTCAATCAGACCGAAGTCTCCTACAAGGACAAGAACAACCAACTGCATAAATCCGGACGCGAATTTTTCGGCGCCATCATCGGAC